>JAHWKV010000207.1 GCA_019347725.1 Actinomycetota bacterium | reverse complement strand
CAGGTCGCGTCCCAGACCATCACCAACCTGCAAGCGATCTCAACCGTCGTGAAAACACTGCCCATCCTGCGTCCCCTTATCGGTCACGACAAACTGGAGATAGAGCAGGCCGGCAAGCAAATCGGCACTTACGACATCTCCATCCAGCCCCACCAGGACTGTTGCGTGCTATTCACACCCAGGCGGGTGACCACCGCAGCTAACATTGCCAGCTTGCTCGACGCAGAGGCCTCTCTGCCGGTCGATCAGATGGTTAGGGAGGCAGTCGACGCCGCCGAGCACACCGAAATCAATTTCCCCCTGCCGTGACTGAGGCCGGATGCGATTCCGGTCACTTGAGCAATCTGGAGAGCCGCCGGTCCTTCAAGATCTTGCCCCCCGTTTGGCACTGCGGGCAGTAACACATCTCGTAGTCCTCAAAATGAACTGCATGCAACGCTTCTGCACATCTAGGACACGGGCTACCCAGACGACGGTGTACCTGCAGCGGCATGGGCAACTTGTCGGGAATGGGGATGCTCAGAACCTGCAGATAGTGGTCAATTGCCCTTCCTAGGATGGCCACGGTTGCTTCCCTCAACTCTGCGGCTTGAACCTCGGTTAAATCTTTCCCGCGCTTGAAGGGCGACAACCGGGCGGCGTGTAGTATCTCGTCGGCCCAGGAGCGCCCAATTCCGGCTATAACGCTTTGGTCTCGTAATACAGAGTTCAACCAACGCGGATGGTTCAGCAGCTCGCCGAAGGGCGGGGGATCCGGCCACGCCTCAGGGCCCAAGGTCGCGAGCGCCTCGTCCCGCTCCAGGTAACGACCGTGCAGAATCCTCACCCACGCTAACTGCCGGGTGCCGAATTCCCTCAGACGAAGCTCTCGACCGTCCTCCAGCTCAAGCAGCAACCGGGAAGTGCGGTCCCTGGGTGCCGCCCTTTTGGGATAGATCTGCAGACGCCCGGCCGACATGAGGTGGAGGAGAGCGTAAAGATCGCCTTCGAACGCAATTAATAGGTGCTTTCCACGCCGGGTGATTCCCTGGATCGCCCGCCCATTGAGTGAGTCCAGCGGGGGGTCGAACGACTTCAGCGTATTCGCCGCCGGCACACGGGACGAGCGTACCCGCCACGACGTAGTTGCCTCGCTGATCAGGCGACCGACAACCTCAATCTCGGGAAGTTCAGGCACCTACTAACCTACCCAACTGCAAGGAATCGGTACAGGACCAATCTTACGGTTTCCCTTATCAAGCTGCTTCTATTGCTCTCTACGCTGGTTACGATTTCCGATGCGGATATCGACGTTTCAAACCCCAGGTCCTGCGCCATCTCACGGGCCCTTCCCAGGTGGAGGGGATCGCTCACCAGCACAATGCTGCGCAGGTTTCTTTCCTCGGCCATACCTGTGAACTTCTTGAGACTGTCCAGTGTCGTAGCTCCAGACTTGACGCCGGTTACCCGGTCAACAGGTAGATCCCGCTCCAGGTAGGCGGCTCCCGCCTGCGCCTCGGTGAACCTGTCTCCCTCCTGCTTCCCCCCCAGTACGACGATGAGCGGGGCAACCTCTTGTTCATAGAGCTTCTTGGCATGGTCCAACCGGGCCCGAAAGACCGGCGAAGGCGTTCCGTCGTACTGCGCGGCGCCCAGCACAACGATCGCATCCGCGCGGGGACGCTGGTCCATCTGAGAGCTTCGCCAAACATAATTGGCGGTCCAAGCCACGTAGACGATGGGCACAAGGATCGCTAGTACGGCCATCTTGAAAAGCAGGCGCATACCTTGAGCTTACGGCGTGTTGCGCCGCCGATCGCGAAAATGCCCCCGGGTCGTCCCTTGAGATTTCCCCGGGGGCATCCTATTGAGCTATTGCCCTTGGAACTACATCCTCTCGACGCTGATAGTGCGCCTGCCGTACTGACGGGCGGCACCACAGTTGCCCGGGTAGGCAATGTCGAACTGGCTGCCCGAACCGATTCGGTCCTCGATGGTGAAAGACCTGCCGGCGGCTGGACCGCTGAGTACCCGGTACCTGGAGCCGAGCGGCACACCGTTCATCGCCGCAGCACCCTCGTATACGCGCTTACCCGAGGCCATCGTGCCGGTTAGGCAGTAGGCCGTGCTGTGCACCGTGCGGCTCGGACCTGAGGCCGACTGAGGCGCCGGTGCAGATTGCTGCTGAGGCGCCGGTGCAGCCTGCTGGGTTTGCGGCGCAGATTGCTGCTGAGGCGCCGGTGCAGATTGCTGCTGAGGCGCCGGCGCAGATTGCTGTGTCCTCGGCGCGCTGCGGGTTCCGCTTGACGGGGCAGCGGTGATGTCGCCACTGCTATCCGTGCTCTGGCCCGAGTTGTCCGTAGTCCCGGGCTCATAATCTGCCGGATCGGACTGCATTGCCTGCTCGACCAGCTGCGAACCCGAGTTTTCAACGTCTTCCATCGGAAAGCTACCGTCGAAGGTATCGTCCATTATCGGGCTCCGCTCCGCGGCGTAAACCGGTGTGGCACCTAGGGCTACGGCGAAACTCAGAAAACATATCGTCAGAACTCTTCTCAAAACTCAATTCCTCCTAATCGGGTTTACTGCGCGTGACTCCTTCCTCTATTTGGATTTGGGATGTGGAAATCGATATTGATTCGGGGCGTGTCTTCAGCCCCAAACCTGTGCGTGGTTACCCACCGCGCGGCGCACCTATGCGTGATTATTTGTATCTACGGAGCTGCAAAGGACTGGGCGGCGCACCTAGGCGCTGGTTGTTCGATTAAGGAACTAACTCGCCCCTGTTCGAATCGGAATAACTGGGTCGTCTTCTAAGCGACCAACGGACGGAGTTGATTTTCGTTTTGGTTGCTACTTTGCGTGTTCAACCCAACACATCTTCATCCCACTGTAACGGGTATCGGTGAGAACGCCAGCAACCAGGTCCGTTAGTCGGTGCGGGCCAGCTCCTCGGTAATCGGTTCCCCATCCGCCGTGCGCCGCTCGATAGACCCCAGTCCAAGCTGAAGCAACTGTGGTTCAATCGCGGCCCGGTCGCCCACCGCAATGATTTTCATCCGGTCCGGCTTCAGATAGGTCTCGGCCACATGGCGCACCTGCTCAACGGTGACCTGCTCCAATCGGGATTCCAAGCCGTCGAAATAGTCCAGGGGCAAACCCATGACGTAAAGGTGGGCAAGCGTACTGGCCGTCGAGCCGTTGGTCATGAACTGTCCGGGCAGAACCCGAACCAGCGATTCTTTGGCCTCCTCAAGCTCCTCGTCGGTTATTGGGGACTCGATTAGTCGAGCAACCTCATCGAGTATCTCCTGCACCGCCGCACCGGTGACGGGCGTGTCCACCGACGTGAAGATGTCGAGCGCTCCCACACCCCTGGTTTGAGTGAGCTCGGAGGTCACCCCGTAGGTATATCCGAGCGTCTGGCGCAGATGCTGATTCAGGCGGCTGGAGAAGAGACGACCCAGCACCTGATTTACCAACTGGAGCTGCTCAAAGTCCGGGTTGCTCCTGGAGACGCCCGGCTGTGCTACCACAAGGGTGGTTTGAGCAGACGACGGCTTGTCCACCACGGTCAAGCGAGCCTTGCGGGACAGACCGGGTTCAGGA
>JAHWKV010000206.1 GCA_019347725.1 Actinomycetota bacterium | reverse complement strand
CTCCTCGCGATACCCCCCCACCTGGAGCATCGCGCGGCGCCGGAGCACGTGGCCGTAGCCCACGAAGGAGGCCACCCGCGAGCGGACGCTCACCGGGGCCGGCTGCGCCTGGGGGGGCCAGGCGCGCCCCTGCTCGTCGCCCTGCGCCAGCGCCACGGCACCCACGCGCGGGTCGGCGTCGAACACGGACGCGGCGTTGTCACGCATGGTGAAGGACCAGTCCTGGCCCCAGTTCGGCGCGTCCACCATGATCGTGTGGCTGATGCCGTTGGCGCGCAGCCGCTTGATCGCGTTGGCGCTGTCGGTGGCCCAGGTGCCGTAGCCCTGGTTGCCGTAGTTGGACACCGTCCAGGGCTCGCCGTCGGGGCCCCGGCAAAGCGGGGAGTCGATGGTGATCTGGCGGGGGCCCCTGAACCGGTCGGAGAGATCCCCGCCCTGCTCGAGGTACCTAGCCAGAGCTATGGGCTTGAAGGCCGATCCGGCGGGCCGGCCGCCCTCCTGTTCCTGTCTTACGTTGGAGGCAAAGTTGAAGCCCAGAGCTCGCACTCGATCCTTAACGTCCCTTCCGCCTACCATCGCTCGCACAAATCCGTCCGGATCCATCGCTATCAGAGCCACCTCGGGATTGTCGGGCTCGGGCAGAACCTCAAAAACGGCTGCTTCGGCCGCGTCCTGCATATGCAGGTCCAGGCTCGTGTGGATTGTAAGGCCGCCTCCTAGGAGCTCGGCATCGGAGAACCCATGCTGGTCCGAGCGCAGCAGCCGCCTGACGTGTTCCATGAAAAACCCGGCTCGGGGTGAGTCGAGGTGCGTTGGGCCTAGCTTGAACTTGGCTATTAGGTCTGCTCGCCTGGCTTCATCAGCCTCAGCCTCGGTGAGGTAGCCTGCGGCGACCATATCGCCCAATACCTTGTTTCGAATTCTGACCGCATCCTGAGCGTGTTCCTCCGGCTGAAAGTACTCCGGCGACCGAATGATCCCGGCCAGGAAGGCGGCTTCGTCCAGGGTGAGATCTTTGGCCGGTTTTTTGAAGTAGGTCAAGGCGGCTGCTTCCGCTCCGTAGGCCCCTCGTCCGAAATAGACCGTGTTGAGATAAGACTCCAGGATCTTGTCCTTGGAGTAGCGGTTTTCGACCTTACGTGCCACCACTATCTCTTTTACCTTGCGAGACACAGTCCGCTCGGTGCCGATGCGCCCAAACGCGTTGCGCGCGTACTGCTGGGTGATGGTGGAGCCGCCCTGTTCGACCTCTCCAGCCCAAGTGTTGGTGAGCAGGGCACGCACCATCCCTCGAAAGCTCAGGCCGTTGTGCTCGTAGAATCGCCGGTCTTCGGTGGCGACCACCGCCTCCTGCAACGCCGGCGCCATATCCGCCAGCTCTACGATCTGCCTCTTCTGTTCCCCTTTGAGCGCGCCGATGAGGTCGCCGTGAGCATCCAGGACCTCAGTGGCTTGTCCGCCCGGAGCGTTGTCGGGTAGAGGTACGTCAACGCGCAGTGCCGAAATGGTAAGCACAGCGACAGCGATTACAGCAACCAGGCCTACGGCGCCGATGCCCGCGGCTATCCAGCCGGCAGTGGTCGGCTTGCCTTCCGAGTAGAAGGTGGAGAGGGTCGGCTTGGATAAGGGCATTTAAGTAGAGATACCCAGCTTAAGCCAAATGAAGATCGTCGGATCAATACTTGGTGAAAAAGTTGGGAGGCAGATCGCCGGTGCGCCTGCGACGGCGGCTGTGGGTGTCTTCCGGCCCCCGGCGTTTAATGTAGGGATATGCCTCCAATCACCCTCACCGCGCCCGCCGGTGGGCGCATAACCGACGAAGCGTCCCGCAGACGCACGTTTGCGATCATCAGCCATCCCGACGCAGGCAAGACCACCCTCACCGAAAAATTCCTGCTGTACGGCGGCGCCGTCGCCGAAGCCGGAGCGGTTCAAGCGCGACAAGGGAGGCGCAAGACCAGCTCAGACTGGATGGCGATGGAGAAGCAGCGGGGAATCTCGATCTCCTCCACGGTGCTGCAGTTCACTTACCGCGACCGGGTGATCAACTTACTCGACACGCCCGGGCACCGGGACTTCTCCGAGGATACTTATCGAGTGCTGGCTGCAGCCGATGCCGCCATCATGGTTCTGGACGTCGCCAAGGGCATCGAGCCCCAAACTCTCAAGCTGTTTGAGGTCTGCCGGGCCCGTAACGTGCCCATCATGACGTTCTTGAACAAGTACGACCGGCCGGGGCGGGACCCTTTGGAGCTGTTGGACGAGATCGAGTCCAAATTAGACCTGCGTCCTACGCCGGTTACCTGGCCCGTAGGAATCCCGGGCGACTTTCGGGGGGTTATCGACCGCCGTGACGATCAGTTCTACCGGTTCACTCGAACGGCTCGTGGAGCCACCGCCGCGGGGGAGGAGATGGTCAGCGTCGAGCGGGCCGTTGAGGAGGCCGATCCGGACTGGAAACAGGCTCACGAGGAGTGTGAGTTGCTTGCTGAGGTCGGCGCTGAATTGGACGTCGACTCTTTTCTCGCCGGCCGGACCACGCCCGTGTTTGTGGGCTCCGCGCTTACCAACTTTGGGGTGAGACTCCTTCTGGACGCCATCGTCGATTTTGCGCCTACTCCGACGACTCGAGTGGATAGCGATGGTCGCGAACGGCCGCTCGCCTCTCCTATGTCCGGGTTCGTGTTCAAGATCCAGGCCAACATGGACCCGGCGCACCGGGACCACGTCGCGTTCGTGCGGGTGTGCTCGGGGCGTTTTGAACGAGGCATGACCCTCGTCCACGGCCCGTCCGGCCGGCCGTTCTCAACCAAATACGCGGCATCGGTATTCGGATCGGATCGGGAGACCATCGATGAGGCCTACCCGGGGGATGTAATCGGACTTGTCAACGCCAGCGGCCTTAGCATCGGAGACACCCTTTACGACAGTGAACCGGTGGCCTTTCCCGGCATACCGACGTTTGCCCCTGAGCTGTTTGTCCGAGCCCGTGCCCTGGATACGGGCCGGCACAAGCAGTTCCGTCGCGGGCTGGAGCAGATGGAAACTGAGGGGGTGGTTCAGGTACTGCGCGACCCCGCAGGCGATCCCATACCGGTGCTGGCCGCGGTGGGACAGATGCAGTTCGAGGTGTTCAGTCACCGCCTGGAGCATGAGTTCGGGGCGGCGGTTGAGCTCTCCCCGGCGCCGTACAGGGTGGCCAGGCGCACCGACGAGCAGACTGCCGCCCGCCTGAGCGGTGTCCTCGGCGCTACCGTGTTGGAGCGCAGTGACGGCACGCTGCTTGCTTTGTTCGAGAGCCCATTCTGGCTGGAGCGCGTTAAAAGCGACCACCCCGACTGGTTTTTGGAGCCGATCTTAGCGTAGCGAATGCCGTGGTTGGTACGGCTTCTTAAGCGTCGCGGCGACGTACGATCACCGTTGAGCTGCAGGACCTCAATAGTCCAAGGCAGGCTATTGGTTTGAACAGGGGATCGGTACGGTACCGAACGGACTAATCCGTCTTCGACTGCTTCAGCGCCTTCCAGCCGCCGCCGAGCTGATGCTTGAATTCTCCGGGCGGAACCACAAAAACCGCCATAAGCAAGCCGGATAGGACTCCGTT
>JAHWKV010000205.1 GCA_019347725.1 Actinomycetota bacterium | reverse complement strand
TACGACGGCGTCGACCTTTTCGCCCCTCATCACGCTTACGGCGGTCCGGACGGTTTCAAGCGGTTGGTAGACGCCTGCCACCGGCGGGGCCTCGGGGTGGTGCTGGACGTGGTGTACAACCATCTGGGCCCGGAGGGCAATTATCTGCCCGAGTTTGCTCCGTACCTGACCGACCGTCACTCGACCTTCTGGGGGGACGCGGTCAACTTCGACGGGCCCGGCAGCGCAGAGGTTCGACGCTTCGTCATAGACAACGCCCTAATGTGGCTCGGTGACTACCACTGCGACGCGCTGCGACTGGACGCGGTGCACGCCATCATCGACGAATCTGAGGTGCACATTCTTGCCGAGCTCGCCGGCGAGGTTGGAAAGCTGGCGGCCCGTACCTCAAGACATCTGCAGCTGATCGCCGAGAGCGACCTGAACGATCCGGTATTCGTCCAACCCAGGAGCGCGGGAGGTTACGGGTTGGATGCGGTGTGGGCCGACGAATGGCACCACGCCCTGCATGCCACCTTGACCGGTGAGACGCAAGGCTACTATCGCGACTTCGGGCCATTGAAGCCCCTGGCCAAGGCCCTTAGGCAAGGATGGGTTCACGACGGTACATGGTCGGAATTTCGGGGCGGGATCCACGGGAAGTCTCCCGCAGGGATGGAGCCGTATCAATTGGTGGTGGCTACCCAGAACCACGATCAGGTGGGAAACCGCGCCCGAGGGGAACGTAGCACCGCCTTGATGGACCGCGACCGCCTGAAAGCGGCGGCCGCGTTGTTGCTTACGGCACCCTTCGTGCCGCTTGTGTTCGCCGGTGAAGAGTGGGGCGCCTCCACCCCGTTTCAGTACTTCACCGATCACAGCGATTTCGACCTTGGGCACGCGGTGAGCGTGGGTAGACGCCGGGAGTTCGCGTCATTCGGTTGGAAGCCCGAGCAGGTGCCCGATCCACAGGACCCGGAGACGTTTCAGCGCTCCAAGCTGGAATGGGGCGAACGGGAGGCCGGGGGCCATCGCGAGCTACTGGAGTGGTACCGGGACTTGATCGAGCTGCGGCGCGGGGTAAGGCCCGCCGGGTCCCGCCTGGTTCGCTACGACGAGGAGCACCGGTGGCTGGTGGTCGAGATCGGTGAGCTGGCGGTGGTGATCAACCTGGGCGCCAAAGCCGTGGACGTGGCAGTGGGTGCGACCGGTCGGGCACTGTTGACGTCGGACCCCCGTGTGGCCGTAGAGGACGCATCGGTTTCGGTGCCGCCTTCCGCCACCGCAGTTGTGTCGATGTCCGGTCGGTGAACCGCCGCGGCGAGAGCACGCCCACAGTTTGTGAAACTTTGGGCGCGGGTAAAACCTGTGTGGCTTTGTGAGGAGGCTATGAATGGTTCACGACCCCCCGACGGTATGCGTTCTTGCGCCCAACCTCTGTCTGTCCGTAACGATCGAGTCCGGTACGCACCGGGGGCATGACGATGTTCACGTTCACCCGGGTGGACAGGGTTTTTGGATAGCCAGGCTGTTGCGCCGGCTTGGTGAGTCTCCTGTGCTCATTTCTCTACTCGGAGGTGAGATCGGCGGAATTCTAAGCGGCTTGGTTCCCCAGTGGGGTCTTGTGTTGGCACCGGTGCAGACCGAAGCCAATTCGGTCGCGCTGGTGTTCGATAGGCGCAGCGGTTCCAGGGAGGAGTTGAGCAGGAGTCAGTCCCCTCATCCGAACCGGCATGAGCTCGACGACCTGTACGGAAGCGTACTCGAGAGGGCATCTCAGGCGTCGCTGTGTGTCGTCACCGGGCAAGAAGGCGGAGGTTATCTTCCTGCGGACTTGTTCCGGCGGCTCTCAGCTGACCTGCATGCCACAAACGTGCCGGTAGTGGCCGATTTGCACGGTGAGGAGGTGGATAGCTTGTTGCGGGGAGGACCTGTGCAGGTGCTGAAGGTCAGTGACGAGGACCTGGCGCTCGACGGCCGCCTGCCTCCCGTTACCACTATTGGGCAACGAGTTAAGGCTGCCCGGGATCTGCAGGCGCGCGGTGCAAGCAACGTGGTCATATCGTCTAGTGAAGGGCCTACGGTGGCCGCCTACCAGGAGGACGTTTTCGTTGCGCGGACTCCAAAGCTGCAGGCGGTGGATCATCGGGGTTCAGGCGATTCTATGACCGCAGGCCTGGCGCTGGCGTATCGCCGGGGGCTTGAGCCCAAGGAGTCGCTGCGTCTGGCTTGCGCTGCAGGCGCCGCCAACGTGACCAGGCATGGCCCGGCCACCGCCTCAGCCGAGTTGATCGAGCAACTTGCCGGGCAAACCGAGGTGGAGACGGTGGAAAGGAGTGAGTCGCGTGGAGGATCCAGCTGACGCGGACATCGTCGCGAAGGTGGCCGGCCGCGGGCAGGGATCGATCCCAAAGAACCCGAGCTTGATGCTTACCAACGATGACGGCATAGATTCGCCGGGCCTACGCATGCTCGCCGAGCGTCTTGCCGACCAGTATGACGTGGTTGTGGCCGCGCCCGAAGCTGACATGAGTGGGAGCGGCACGGGTATCGGTCGCTTCGATCCCCGTACCGGTGTAAAGCTGCGCTCGGCCGAGCTGGGTAAAGCGACCGCGTACACGGTGGCCGGCCCGCCGGGTCTGGCGGTCATGGCCGCTGCGTTGGGCGCCTTCGGGCGGGTCCCCGACGTGGTTATCTCGGGAATCAATGCCGGTATGAATACTGGGCACTCGGTGATCCATTCGGGTACTGTTGGAGCCGTTCTCACGGCCCGTACCTTCCGAATCCACGGCATGGCGATTAGCTTGGCGGAGTCCGACCCGTGGCAGTGGGAGACCGCTGTGCAGGTGGGGGAGCGCATGGTCGAATGGCTGTTGCAGGTAGGAGACCCGCAGGCCGCTCTAAACGTGAATGTCCCCGCCGTCGAGTGGGGTGAGATCAAAGGCGCCCGCTGGGCGGACCTGGACTCCTTCGGTCACTTCCGGGTCGCCGTGGCCGACGACCGGACCGGCCTGCTCCAGTTTGAGGTGGCGGGCGCCGATTCCGGCCGGGACGAGGAGTCGGATTCTGCCCTGTGCCGGGACGACTACGTCACGGTTACCCCGTTGACCACCGTCGAGAGGGCCGCCTCGCCTCCGGACAACTTAGAGCGTCTTTTCGACGTACGCAGTTCAAGCGCTATGTTCGCCAGGCGCTGACCGTCACGCCGTAGCGTCCATGCGGGCTGGGGAGTTGAGCTGAAGAGAGAGCTGGGCAAGGTGCTCACCATCTATGAGTTCAATGTCGTGCCGGCCGGCCAGCTCGATAGCGGGTTTGGTGAAGCGGGAAGTGGTTACGAAGAGGCCTCGGTCGGCTTGATGGTGGGTCACAGCGCCCATGAACCGCTGAATTTCGCCGGATCCAACCGCTATGCCGGGGGCGTGTCGCTTGCACTGGACCACGATCAGACGGCCACGCCGGTCTTCGCAAAAGATATCGACCCCGAGGTCGGCGGGCCCACCGCATGCCTGCGCACGCCGGTAGCGTGATCGTACGAGCAGGTCCGCGACGGCGGCTTCGAACTGCTCCGGCGTAAGCGCCAATAGGTCGCCGAGGGACCGCAGCCGGCGCCGGGCCTGCACGATGCGGC
>JAHWKV010000204.1 GCA_019347725.1 Actinomycetota bacterium | reverse complement strand
GAGGACGTCATCGTGCAGGTGAAGCATCACACGGGGGTCGGATCGCTTGTCGTCCAGGGTGGTGCAGAGGGGTTGGTGTGGCGCTCGGGCACCGCGTTGGCGGGCGAGTTGGTGGGCCGGTTGGGGGTCACGGCGGCGCTGTCGGGTGGGCTGGGGCATTTGCATCGTCGTCGCCCGACGCATAACCTCGGCCGGGTCCTGGGCGATCTGGCGGTGATGCTCATCGACGGCGGTGAGTGCGTGTCGGATCTGGGTGCGTTGGGCGATCAGCCGGACCTGTTCGGCCAGGTCGCCTCGCACTCGACGGCGTCGCGGGTGGTGCACGCGATCGGTGCCGACGAGCGGGCGCAGGTCTGGGCCGCGCGCGCGGCATCGTCTGTGCAGTGGACTCGGACGCCACCAACGTCTACGTCACGTTGACTGCCCGCTCGCTCAACCCCGATATCTACATCGTCGCCCGCGCCAGCGGGCCCGACAGCCCGGAGCGTCTGTATCGGGCGGGAGCCAACCGGGTCATCTCTCCGTACATGGCCAGCGGCCGGCAGATGGCCTTCTTGGTGATGAGGCCTCGTGTGGTCGATTCCATCGAGGTGTTGGGCCGTCGCCTGGAAGAGCTGGAGATCGAGGAGGGTTCGCCGCTTATCGGACTCACGATCGAGCAGGCGTGTCATGAGGCCACCCCTTTGCTGGTACACCGCGCCGACGGGACGACGGTTACCAACCCCGGACCGGACGTATTCGTTGAGGAGGGTGACCGGATACTTGCCTGGGGAGAGGCGGCCGAGCTGCGCGACGTGGAGAGCGCGCCCTGAGTATTTTTGAGGCGATCATCCTGGGTATAGTCCAGGGTCTGACCGAATTCCTGCCAATCTCTTCCTCTGGACACCTGGTTCTGGTTCCCGAGTTCGCCGGCTGGGACCAACCAAGCCTGCCGTTTTTTGTGTTGCTGCACGCGGCCACCGTGCTTGCTTTGGTGGTCTACTTTCGCCGTGAGCTTATTGAGACTGCGATCGGCATGGTGCAGCCGGGCCCGCAACGTCGATTCGTCTGGCTGTTGGTGGTGGCCACGCTTCCAGCTGCGGTTATAGGTGTGGTCTTCGAGGACTGGTTTGAGCGGGCCTTCGGCAATCCTTATCGGATTGCGATCCAAC
This sequence comes from Actinomycetota bacterium, assembly GCA_019347725.1. Taxonomy (GTDB): domain Bacteria; phylum Actinomycetota; class CADDZG01; order JAHWKV01; family JAHWKV01; genus JAHWKV01. The sequence goes on along the minus strand of JAHWKV010000204.1, from coordinate 2,477 downwards.
TCATAGGTACCGGTTTGATTCTGATTGGGGCGGAAGCGATGGTTCGAAAGAGAACTTCCTCGGCGCCGAAGGAGGTCCTTACGGGCGTCGAAGGCCTAACTCGTCAGGTTTCGTGGCGGGCTGCGGTGGGTGTGGGGTTCGCGCAGGCGGCGGCGATTTTGCCGGGCATCTCGCGGTCGGGCTCAACAATATCTGCGGGAATGCTGGCGGGTCTTTCCCGGGCCCAGGCCGCCAGGTTCTCCTTTTTGATGTCGATTCCGATTCTCGTCGGGACCTCGGCGTTCCAGGTTCCACAGTTAGCCGGAGAGCAGGTGGGCGGAGGCGCTCTGGCGGCCGGTTTCTTGGCGGCGGGAGTATCCAGCTACCTGTCGATTGCGGGAATGATCGCTTTCCTGCAGCGACGCGGCCTGGTCGGGTTCGCCGCGTATTGCATTGTGGCCGGCGGTATCTCCGCGCTGATTCTTGCTTGAGGCTACGGGCTTCGGGTTTCGTTCATCAGTCGTTCAGCCCACGCAGCTACGTAAAGGAGCGTCGAGATTGCGATTGGAGCTACAACAATAATTAGAAAATGCATGATGGTGTAGTCCTACCCGTTAACGGAACTTTGAAACGACACCCTTGACAAGCGCCGCCGGATGGGGGCTTGAGAGGTTATAGCCTAAGGATGTGCAAGACTAACCATAGCAGATTAGTGAGTTATCACCTTGCAAAAAGTATTAAGTGGTCCTAGAGTTGGGCTATCAAAGGAGGAGCAATCGTGCCGGTAGGCGACGACCAATCCGTTAAGGCTGCAAAGGCGTTAGCGCTTCCAACTCGGTCCGCGATTCTCGGACACTTGCTAAAGGCAGGATCTTTGACGGCCAAGGAGGTAGCCGACGAATTTTCGTTGCACGCCAATGTCGCACGCGCTCACCTGGACCTGCTGGTGGAGGCCGGTTTCTTGGCTACGGGTATACGGCGTAAGGGCAAGGGCAGGCCCTCCAAGGTGTACTTCACCTGGGAGGGCGAGATGGGCGCCTTGGAGGATTGGGAGGTCTCGCCTCCCGCAGTGCAGGATGCCGAGGAAAGTCAGGCACTGGTGCCCGAGCTCATGCGGTCAGTTGAGCCGGCCCCGGTGGGTTCGCCCAACCCTTACCGTCTTATTGCGCAAATTTTTGTCAGGCTCGCCGACAAGATCGATAGCGAACAGGTCTACTTCCTGGCGGAGCAGGTCGCAAGGGATGAGGGCCGGAAGTTGATGCTCGAATACAGGGGCGGCGGGCTGGATTTCGCAGCTGCAGTGGGAGCCCTGGTGGAAGAGTTGCGTCGCTTCTCGCCTTTGACCGAGGTAGTGCGGCTCGAGCACGACTACGCAGAGATAGAAACGCCGGACTGCCCCTTCAGGGACATAGCCTTAGAGCACTCGGATCTGGTGGCGTTGATAGACCCGGCGCTGAAGGAAGGAGCGATGGCCGCTCTGGGACAGCCGAGTGAGGTGGAAACGGAAGCCTCAGTAGCCCGGGGCGACCGCGTCTGCAGGGAGATCATTCGCAAAAAGCGCAACAAGAGCGCACAAGCAAGCGAGGCACAAGTAAGTGACAAAGGAGGGTTGTAGGTGGCCGAATACGTGAACAAAGACGTGTTGATCGAGACGGACGAGTTGGCCGACAAGCTGGACGATGAGTCGTTGGTTATCGTCGAGGTGGATGAGGACACCAGCTTGTATGAGAAGGGTCACATCCCAGGAGCGATTGCGTGGGACTGGACTCGCGATCTGCACGATCCGCTGCGGCGTGAATTCGTTGACGGAAAGCAGCTGCAGGCGCTCCTGACGCGCTCGGGGGTCAACGACGGCGACACAGTGGTCTTGTACGCCGGCAACAACAACTGGTTCGCCGCCTACGCGTACTGGTTGCTTAAGTACCGGGGTTTCGACAACGTGAAGCTGCTAAACGGTGGCCGCAAAAAGTGGGAACTGGACAGCCGGCCCCTAAGCGCGGACAAGGTCACGCCGACGCCCGCCACCAAGCCGGTGACACTGGCCGGAGACCGTCCGCACTTGCGAGCTCTGCGCGATGACGTCATGAAGGCGGTCGAAAGCAAGGGTGCGTTTGTGGACGTGCGTTCGCCCGAGGAGTTCCGGGGCGAGCTCCTGGCGCCGCCGCACCTACCGCAGGAGCAGGCTCAGGTTCCCGGTCACATACCCGGGTCGGCCAACATAACCTGGGCCAAGGCTGCTGCTGAAGACGGCACGTTCAAGTCCGCGGACGAGCTCATCGAGCTGTACGGCGAGGAAGGCATCACCAAGGATCTGCCCGAGGTGATCGCCTACTGCCGCATCGGCGAGCGGTCTTCGCACAGCTGGTTCGTTCTGCACGAGCTGCTCGGCTTCGACAACGTCAAGAACTACGACGGATCGTGGACCGAGTACGGCTCCCTGGTAGGCGTACCTGTCGAGAGATAGCAAGCCACTAACAAACGGCAATACCACAAAGGGC
>JAHWKV010000203.1 GCA_019347725.1 Actinomycetota bacterium | reverse complement strand
CGCTCTGCCGTCGTCCATCAACAGAGTGCTCTCCTGCGCAATCCCCATCTCCAGCGCCAACTCCCGGTGCAAGGCCAGGTGCCGGTACTCACCATGCACGGGCACAAAGAAGTTGGGTTTGGCGGTGTCGATCAGCACCTTGAGGTCCTCAGCTCCAGCGTGACCGGATACGTGCACCGCGGAGTAAGGGGGCGCAACAACCGTGGCGCCTATGCGAAACAGGCCGTCAATGACCCGCCGGACCGCGGACTCATTGCCCGGAATTGGAGTCGCCGACAGCACGACCGTGTCCCCCTCATGTAGCTTGATCCACTTGTGCTGCCGGGCGGACATCAGCGAGAGGGCGGACAGTGGCTCACCCTGCGAGCCGGTACAGATGACAACCACCTTCCCCGGAGGATGCTGATCGATTTGGTTGATCGGGATAACCATTGATTCGGGGACTTCGATATAACCGAGCTCGGTGGCAACGTTTACGTTATTGACCATGCTGCGGCCCAAAAACGCGACCACCCGATCTTCCTGTTGCGCAGCATGGACGACCTGCTGCACTCGATACAAATTGGAAGCGAAGCAGGCAATGACGACCCGTCCGGAAGCCGACGCTATGGCGTCGGCAATCGGTTTGCCCACGGTCCGCTCCGAGGGAGTGTGCCCGGGATGATCTGCATTGGTCGAGTCGCCGATAAGCAGGTCGATACCCTCTTCGGCTGCTTGCGCAATTCCCTCCAGATCGGTGGGGCGCCCGCCGATAGGATCGGCGTCCAGCTTGTAGTCGCTGGTATACAGGATCTTCCCGTTGGAGGTGGTGATCAGCGTTCCCAAGCAATCGGGGATCGAGTGGACCATGTTGAAAAAGCGCAGCTCGAACGGTCCGACCTGAAGGTTTCCCGGCGCGGCGACTTCAACCAGCTTCGCCTTGTTGAGAACGCGATGCTCCTCCAGCTTCGGCCGGAGGATTCCCAGAGTTAGCCTTGCGCCGTAGATCTCGGGCAGATCCATCGACTTGAGCAGATAGGCAAGCCCGCCGATGTGGTCTTCGTGGGCGTGGGTAAGCAGTACGCCCACCACCTGATCGGCCCGCTCCCGCAGATACGTAAAGTCCGGCAGCACGAGATCGACACCGAGCATCTCCTCAGTGGGGAACATCAAGCCGACGTCGATCACCAGGATCTTGCCGTCGTGCTCGAACAGGGTCATGTTTCGCCCTATCTCGCCCATACCGCCGAGAAAGATAACCCTGGTGACGCCGTCGTTGCGCGCGGGTTTCGAGTTCTTACTAGCTTTGCTCAGATTTCCTCCGTAGTTTCATCGAACCTCACAAGACGCCGGCCGTTTGCAGAACGCGCTTAATCATGTCGACCTGCTCATCGGTCGCAGGAACCAACGGCAGGCGGGGAGACCCAACCTCCTGCCCCAAAAGACCCAGCGCCGCACGAACGGGAATAGGGTTGGTAGTCATCCCCATAACATCGAAAACGGGCATCATCTTGAGATGAATGTCGGTGGCGCCCCGCACGTCCCCCGCCTTGAACCGCCTGATCATATCGGCCATCTGCGGACCCACCACCTGCGAGGCCACGGCGATGACGCCCACCGCTCCAACGCTGAGCCACGGAAGCGTGTCCCCATCGTTGCCCGAGTAGACCTCAAAACCCTCGGGACTGTCGGCAACCACGCGGGCCGCCCCTTGAGCATTGCCGCACGCGTCCTTAACAGCCACGAAAGTCTCCATTTGCGCCAGTTCCATCAACGTCTCGTGGGCGATCTTGACGACGCTGCGTCCGGGGATGTCGTAAAGGATGACCGGGATCCGGCTCGCAGCCGCGATTGCCTTGAAATGCGCCAGCAAACCCGCCTGAGGCGGCTTGTTGTAGTAAGGAGTCACCGTTAAAGCGGCATCTAAACCGTCCTGGGAAGCCAACTTCGTAAGCTTGACGGCGTGCTCGGTATCGTTGCTGCCCGTGCCGCCGATCACTATGGCCCGGTCCCCGACGGCCTCCTTAACCGCCAGCCATAGTTCACGCTGCTCCTCATCGTTCAGCGTGGAAGCCTCGCCGGTGGACCCGGCAACCACCACACCGTCAGAACCCCTCTCGTCTACCAGCCATGAGGCGAGTTGCTGCGCACGTGGATAGTCGACCTTACCCTCTTTGTCGAACGGCGTGACCATAGCCGTGATGAGATCACCGAAACGCCCGCCCACTGCTACTCCTTCTGCTGTTGGGACACTTGCCGGACAACCACTGTCGCGCCGAGGCAAGATCTATAGAAAATCCCCGCGGCTAATCAGCCGGGGAAAGGGAAAACTCGTGCCCGGATTGTACCAACTTCTATCCCGGGCCTTCCTTCCACGCTGGTCAAATACCCAGATAGTGTTCCAGCCCTACGGTCAACCCGGGTCGGTCCGCGATCTTCTTGATCGCCAGCACAACTCCCGGCATAAACGATTTACGGTCGGTGGAGTCGTGGCGGATCGACAACACCTGGCCCGGTCCACCGAACATCACCTCCTGGTGCGCCACCAGCCCGGGCAGGCGAACGCTGTGTATCTTTACGTTATCCAGATCCGCTCCGCGGGCGCCGGGAAGATTCTCTTTCAGCTTTTCCGGTCGCGCCGCGGGGACGGACTGCCGGCGGCCCCGCGCAATGGCCGCCGCCGTGTTCATCGCGGTGCCCGACGGAGAGTCCACCTTATTGTTGTGGTGCATCTCGATTACCTCGGCGTCGGGCATCCACTGCGCCGCCATCTCAGCAAACCGCATCGCCAGCACCGCCCCGATCGCGAAGTTAGGCGCCACCAGCACATTGCCCTCACATTTGGCGGTCAGGGCTGCAATGTCTTTCAGGGATTCAGGTGACAGACCGGAAGTGCCTACAACGACGTGGATCCCGTTCTTGATACACCACTCAATGTTGTGAAAAGCCGCGTCCGCGTGAGTGAAATCCACCGCGACCTGCACCTCGTCGGTTACCAGATCGCCCAAAGACCCCTCATCCACGTCAATCTCGGCAACGAGCTCCAGTTCGTCATCGTCCTCGACGGCGGCACACACCTGAGAGCCCATGCGGCCTTTGGCGCCTATTACGCCTACGTTGATCATGCGTTCACCCAATCAGAAAAATCCGACTCCTGAAACGGTCCGATAACCGTAAGAGTCCTATTTCGCGGTTGCAGCAGCTCAGCCGCCACTCTGCGCACGTCATCGATGGTCACCGCTTGCACGGCATCGAGGATCTCGTCGATCGACAGCATCTCGCCACCGGCCTTCGCCGACTTGCCCAGCCGCGCCATGCGCGATGCCGAGTCCTCCAACGCCAGTACCACGCTCCCGGTGAGCTGACCCTTGGACAGCGTCAGTTCCTGCTCCGTCACGTCGCCGTACAACACCGAGTCCAACTCGGCGGTGATGAGGTCCAGTACCAGGCGGGCGTTGGACGGAGCAGTGCCCGCATAAACTGCGTAGCTGCCGGTCTCCCTGAACATCGTACGGTAGGAAAATACCGAATACGCCAAGCCCCGGTCCTCTCGAATCGATTGAAATAGCCGCGAGGAAGGTCCCCCGCCCAGAAGGGTGTCCAGCACCCCCCAGGCGAAACGATCGCGGTGCCGGGCGTGATAGCCGAGGC
>JAHWKV010000202.1 GCA_019347725.1 Actinomycetota bacterium | reverse complement strand
CCCAGACGCATGATGTCGTGCTTGGGCATGGCCGATGCTATGAATTCGATAGAGCAGCAGGCCAGCCCGAACTGGAACATCCACAACGAATACTTGCGGCCCCAGTTGAGCAGAAACGACACCGACTTGGGTATCTTGATCCGCTCCGTCTCGTCCTCATCCATCAGTTACTCCTAGCAGTCGAGCACAAACCGCGATTCTCGGACGCACAGCGACACGAATGTAGCAGGATCCAACCGCGGACACGGCGGTCCACTACAACCAATCGAGCACCTTCCGGCGCCAGGCATACAGCAGGCCCAGGGTCAAAATAGCTATAAAAATCATCATCTCGACGAATGCGAATACGCCGATGTCCTCGAACACCACGGCCCACGGGAACAAGAACACCGCTTCCACGTCGAAGATCACGAACAAGATGGCAAACATGTAGTAGCGGATGGTCGACTGGGTCCAGCCGGTGCCGATCGGATCTACCCCGCACTCGTAGGTCGACATCTTTTCCCGGCCGGGCACGGTGGGGGAAACCAGGTGGTTCAGACCCAGCGTGACGCCGACAAGCGTCAACAGACCGAACGAGTAAATCCCGATCGTCAGGTACGAACCAAAGTAGCCCTCGAGCAAAGGTCTTCCCCTTGTTTAATAAGAGTCGTTTACGCAGCCGCTTGAAAGCTATCACAAGCTCAGCCGGCGACCCGCACCGAGCCCTCATCGCCGGCAGCACCTGCGGCCGCCCGGGCGGGCGACGGTCCGGGGATCTCGGGATCGGTAAGATCCTCGAGCTCCTGCTCGGCCAGTCGAACCATGGCTCTAAAGGCACGGTCGCTCGCCCGTCCGCCCTGCTCCTCCCCCAGGTTGGCCAGCACCTGCAGGGCAAACGCCATCACCGTCTGCGAGCGCATTCCTATCTGGCACATAGCCCTGAAAACATCCGGCTTTGAGATCAGGCGAGAAAACAGGCGGCCCATCCGGTAATACCCGCCGTACAAGTCGTTCAAGGCGTAGCGGTAGCTGCCCAGCTCGGCGCTGGTACCCGACGCCAGAGCCGCCGCGACCATGCCGGCCGCCAGCTTGCCGGTCTCCAGCGCGTAGTCGATACCCTCGCCGTTGAAGGGATTGACCATCCCGGCCGCGTCCCCTATGCACAAAAAGCCGGGTCCGTAAGGCTTGATGACACTGCCGCCCAGCGGCAGTCGAGCCGATTTATAGGGCCCCGACTGGTCCTCGTGGGTGATCCCATAAGAATCGGGCAGCACGTCTATGAAATCGCTCTGCAGCTTCCGCAGGTTGACATTGAGCTCCTTCTTGGAGCTCTGCAGGATGCCGACGCCGATGTTGATCGTGCCGTCGCCGCACGGGAAGAGCCATCCGTAGCCGGGCAGCAGCAGGTCTCCCTTGCGCAGCTCGAGCCAGGACTCGATGAACTCGTCGTCGTGGCGGTCGCTTCGGTAGTAGGCCCGGATGCCCAGCCCCAAGGGGTACTGCGGATCGGACTTTATGCCCAGCGCACGCCCGAAAGAGGAGGTCGCGCCGTCGGCGATAATCGTAAAGGGCGCCCGGAGCACTCCCTCGTCCGCAGTGACCACCCCGCCGCCGGAGGCGGATTCCTTGCGCACCCAGCGCACGCCGATCAAAGTCCCCTCGTCGTCGAAAACCGGCTCGCTGGCCTCGGTTCCGTCCCATACTTCGGCCCCGACCGCCATGGCCCGCTCCGTGAGGTCCATATCGAGGGTGAGCCGGGGGCGCACCAGGCCGAACGGCGGGAAGTTGCTGAGGTCGGGCCAGTCCAGCTCCATGCTCCGGTCGGCGCCGATGACCCGCAAACCCCGGATGTGCTGGTAAGCGCCGCCGTGGATGTCCACGCCCATCTCCTGCATGATCCGGACCGAGCGCGGGGTGAGCCCGTCTCCGCAGACCTTGTCACGGGGCAGCGTCTTCTTCTCCAACAGCACCACCTTCAAGCCTGCCTGGGCCAGAAAGTAGGCAGCGGCGGACCCGCCGGGCCCTGCTCCGACGACGATGGCGTCGTACTCGCTCAAACCGGCTCCTTCCGTCTGCATGGGAATTGCACACCAACGGCCACCCAACCAGTGTACTTATCACAGCGGTTGAACTCTGATGCCGGCCGGCGGGGATAGGCCCCGTTTTGCCGGGTCTGGTTTGCCGGGCCTTGCTTTGCCGGCTTGGTGACGGCGGCAGGCACCGGCGACCTGCTCTGCCGGGCTTGCTTTGCCCGCTCTGGTGACGGCGGCAGGCACCGGCGACCCGCTCGTCGTCTACTAGATCATCCCCTTGCCTAGCCAGATCCTCATCGCGAGACACTAATGCTCCTCGCTCTCGCCGGAACCTACCGCCTTTACGTGCCCTGCAAAATTCCACGTCTCAACATGAGCATTCCTCCGTCGAGAGAAGGGGGTCTGCGTAGAAAGCTCATTGGCTACGTGAAGAATGGGGCCTGCGTAAGGAGCGGGTCGCGGCGGGCGGAGCTTGGCTGAAACCGTGAGATAATGACCCGCAATGACCGCGACCGCTCGTTTTAGCTTGGCCGCGGGGGTGATTGTGGCGGCCGTCGGCGGCTTGATTCTCTGGTCGCTATCGGGCTCGACCGCCTACTACAAGACCCCCTCCGAGCTGCTGTCCGAACCGAATACATCCGGCCAATCGGTACGAGTGGCAGGCAAGGTAGTGTCAGGCTCGATCAGCCAATCGGGCGCCACCACCTCATTTGCCCTGGCCGACGGTGGGCAGACTCTGGATATCAACACCGATGATCTGCTTCCGGACACCTTCGCCGGCGACGTCGAGGTCGTAGCGGAGGGAGCGATGACCGAGCAGGGGAACTTCACAGCCGCCAGCGTGCTGGTCAAATGTCCCTCCAAGTTCGAGGCTGAGCTGGCGTCAGGCGACGCCGGACGTTAATGCCGGCATCGGTCGCTGGGGTGCAAGCTAAATGATCGACGTCGGGACCGCTGGCCGGGCCATCCTCGTGGTGAGCCTGGTCTTGTCGGCGTGGGCGGCAGGCGCTTCGGCGCTCGGAGCCCGCCGGAACCGCACCCGGCTCGCCGAGTCCGGACAGCGGGCGCTTTTCTCGGTCGGAATACTGGTAGCGGCGGCGACCGTCTTGTTGGTGGGGGCCTTTTTCGCTCAGGACTTTTCCCTCAAGTACGTCGCGGGTTACTCCAGCCGCTCCACCAACGCCTTCTACACGTTTACCGCGCTGTGGGCCGGTATGGAGGGTTCGCTGCTGTTTTGGACGCTGTTGACCGGTATTTACGGGGTCTCGGCAATTGCCGTGCAGCGCAAACGCAAGCCCGAGCTAACGCCGGTGGCGACCGCGGTGCTCGGCGGCATCATGACGTTTTTTATCGGCGTGCTGGTATTCGGAGCGAACCCCTTCGAGGCCCAGTCGCCTATACCTGCGGACGGCCGGGGGCTCAACCCGCTGCTGCAATCGCCGTTCATGGCCATCCACCCCTTCATGCTCTACCTCGGGATGACGGGGTTCGCGGTGCCGTTTGCCTTTGCGGTGGCGTCTTTGGTTACCGGCCGGCTGGACGCATCCTGGTTCACCTCTACACGGCGGTGGACCGTACTGGCATGGTCCTTTTTGACCATCGGGATCCTGCTGGGTGCCGCTTGGGCCTACATGGAGTTGGGCTGGGGAGGCTACT
>JAHWKV010000201.1 GCA_019347725.1 Actinomycetota bacterium | reverse complement strand
CTTGACCGCAACCGGGTTGCGGACGCCGGAGAGGAATTCGATGTGGGCGCCCTCGGGGTCGCGGGTCCTCTCCCCGGCCCACAGCATGTGGGCGGAGCAGTCGTACCAATCGCCGGTCAGGCTGTCCTGGCGGGTGAGCGCCTCTTCAAAGCCCAGGATCAGCGCTTCGTGCGAGGTGTAGAAGTCCACCTGGTGCAGGTGTGAGTCGCTGCGCAGATCGATGCCGCAGGCCTCCATAAACCGCAGCGCCATGCTGATCTGCCGCACGACCGACTCGTATTGCTGGCCCTGGCGGCTGCTGGCGACGAATTCCTGATTCCACATGTGCATCTGGTTGATGTCGGCAAAGCCGCCCTTGGTGAAGGCGCGGATGAGGTTTAGCGTCGCTGCTGCCTGGTGGTAGGCGCGCACGAGCCTTTGGGGATCGGCGCGCCGGGAATCCTCGTCGAAACCCGGTGCGTTGACTGAGTGGCCCCTGAACGAGGGCAGGCTCTTACCGTCGATCGACTCGAAGGCCGAAGAGCGGGGCTTTGCGAACTGCCCGGCGATCCGGCCCACCTTGATCACAGGCAGACCCCCGGCGTAGGTGAGGACCACGGCCATCTGCAGTATCACCTTTAGCTGGTCCCGGATGTGGTCGGGGGAGAAGGTGTCGAATGACTCGGCGCAATCGCCCGCCTGCAAAAGAAAAGCCTTACCCTCCGCAGCCTGCGCGAGTGAGCCCTTTAAAGCGCGCGCCTCGCCTGCAAAAACCAGCGGCAGCATGCCGCGCAGCTCCGCCAGCGCAGCTTCCAGCTGCGCAGGATCTTGCCAGTCCGGCTGCTGAGCGGCCTCGCGCCCTCGCCAGGATGTCGGTGACCAGGTAGTTTGCATGCCGTTATATGTTCGCGCGGTTTGTCCGATCCTGCCGTTGTGAAGGTTGCTAAAGCTACGCCTCGGTAGTCTCGGGTTGTCCCAGCCGAGGTTCGGGCTCCAGGGCCCTTAGTCCATTCCACGCCAGGTTAACCAGATGAGCGGCTACCTTGTCGCGACTGGGATGCTCGGTATCCAGCCACCACTGCCCGACCAGTGCCACCATTCCCACCAGAGCGTGGGAGTACAGCGGCGCCATCGCCGGGTCGAACTCCAGCCTCGAGAACTCCTCTGCGACGATGTACTCGACCTTGGAGGCGATATCGCTGAGCAGGCTGGCGAAGTTCCCCGACGTGCTGGCCACGGGAGAGTCCCGTACCAAGATCCGAAAGCCCTCCTGTTCGTCCTCAATGTAGGTGAGCAGCGCAACCGCGGCTTGCTCAAGCATTGCCCGAGGGTGGGAGGCGACCAGCGCGTCGGTGACCCGAACCATCAGGCGCTGCATCTCCCGGTCTACTACGACTGCGTATAAGCCCTCTTTGCCGCCGAAATGCTCGTAGACCACGGGCTTGGATACCTTGGCCCGCTGTGCGATCTCCTCGATTGAGGTGGCTTCGAACCCTCGTTCTGCAAACAGCTCTCTGCCGATCAACAGAAGTTGTTCGCGTCGCTCCTGTCCGGTCATGCGCGCTCTCGGCGAAGCCGTACCGTTCATCGGCCCAGCCTAGAGGACCGTGGCGCGAGTCCGGAAGGGTTCAGGCTGTGATCGTTTGTTGCTATGAGGGTGCTGCGCCGGAAGCTAAACGCGTTTGGCCGCCATTTGGTCCGGGGTGGGCGCCTTCACGTTGCGGGCCAGTCCCACCAGGCGAAGGCCGGAGATTAACCAGGCGCTGGGGTCAAACTGCCATCTGCCCAGGCCGTGCCGGTACGAGGTGGGGAACGCGTGGTGCGAGTTGTGCCAGCCCTCGCCAAAAGACAGCAGCGCCATCAACCAGTTGTTGGTGCTGTGGTCCTTGCTTTGAAAGGGCCGCTCTCCGTAAAAGTGACAGATGGAGTTAATGCTCCAGGTTACGTGGTGCAGGAAGAAAATCCGGGCCAGGCCTCCCCATACGAGCGCCGTGAGGCCGCCCATCCAGGAGCGGGTGATGGCCAGACCCAAAATGCCCGGCAAAAGAACCGAGGTCAGCGCAAGCAGCGGGAAGTTGCGGTCGATCCTGCGCATCAGCGGGTCGGACACCAGGTCTGGCGCAAACTTTTTGACGTTGGTCTTGTCGTGGTCGAAGAACCAGCCGGTGTGGGCGTGCCATAGGCCCTGCAGGATGCCTTTGACGCCCTCGGCCTCCTCAAGGTGAGGGGAGTGGGGATCGCCGGGCTGGTCGGCGAAAGCGTGGTGGCGCCGGTGGTCGGCGACCCAGCGGATGACCGGTCCTTGTAGCGCCATCGAACCGGCGATCGCCAGCAGCGCTCTGACCGGCTTGACGGTGTCAAAGCTGCGGTGGGTGAGCATGCGGTGGAAGCCCACGGTTACGCCCATGCCCGTGAAGACGTAGAAGACAAAGAACAGCGTGAGATCCAGTGCCCGCACACCCTGGCCCCATAGCAGCGGTATCCCGATTGCCGCGCCCAGGAAAGGCAGAGCCGTCACGACTACCGCCAGCCGGCGTTCCAGCTTGAGCGTCTTTTCGGAGGGACGAATCGTGATCGGCTGCTTTGCAGCTTTGTCGGTCCGACCGCCGGAAGGACCAACCGTCTCCGCCGCCCTCTCCGTCGCCGTCTCCGTGTCCGCCGCCGTCTCCGTCGCCGTGTCCGCCGCCGTGTCCGTGATGGTGTCCGGCATGGTGTCCGGCATTGTGGGTTTCCTTTCTAAAGAGCTTCAGAGGATTTTCGTAAGAATAAGAACACTACACCTACGTACTCGTAACCTACGGCATAGTAAGTTAATAGTCAAGTGGGTTCGGCAGCCGGCCCGGAGGCTATCTAGATCTTTTTGAAAAAGATGCTGCGCTTTACTTCCTGGATCGCTTCGGTGACCTTGATGCCGCGGGGACAGGCGTCGGTGCAGTTAAAGGTGGTTCGGCACCGGAAGGCGCCGTCCGAGGAGCTCAACGCCTCGAGCCGCTCCGAGCCTCCCTCATCCCGGGAGTCGTAGATAAAGCGGTGCGCGTTGACTATTGCCGCGGGGCCGACGTACGAATCGTCGGACCAAAAGATCGGGCATGAGGTGGTGCATGCGGCGCACAATATGCACTTGGTCGTGTCGTCGTACCGCCGCCGCTCCTGCGGACTCTGCCGTCTCTCGCTGCCGGCGGGGGGCGATTCGTCGTTTATGAGCCAGGGCAGGACCGCTTTGTAGCCTTCGAAAAACGGCTCCATGTCGACTATCAGGTCTTTCTCCACCGGCAGGCCCCGTAGCGGCTCGACCGTGATGGGCTGTTCCAGGTCCCGGCACAGCACCGCGCAGGCCAGCCGGTTCACGCCGTTGATGACCATGGCGTCGGAGCCGCAGACCCCGTGGGCACACGACCGCCTGAAGGCCAGGGACCCATCCATGTGCCACTTAACGTAGTGCAGGGCGTCCAGGACGCGGCCGTTGTCCTCGACCTCGGTGTCGTATTCGGCCCAGACCGGCTCGGCGCCGGATTCGGGGCCGTGTCTTTGTACCTTGAGCTTTACCGGCAGCAATCCACTAGTGCTGGAACTGGTCCAGCATGCCCCACCAGGCGTCCAGGGCGAGGTGAGCGGATTCCCGGGCAAGTTCCGTCTCGGTGAGCGCCGACTTCAGTGCCTTCGCGTGGGCGATGTCCAGCACCGAGTGAAGCTT
>JAHWKV010000200.1 GCA_019347725.1 Actinomycetota bacterium | reverse complement strand
GAGCCGTACGGCGTCGTGAGCGCCATCTCGGCCTACAACTACCCGACGCAGCTGAACCTCGCGAAGCTGGGACCGGCCCTGGCCGCCGGCTGCACGGTCGTCCTGAAGGGCGCACCCGACACGCCGCTGATCACGCTTGCGCTCGGGAAGTTGATCGCCGAGCACACCGACATCCCCGCCGGCGTCGTCAGCGTCCTGGCCTCCAGCGCCGTCGAGCCCGGCATCGCGATGACCACCCACGCCATCGGGGGACTGAGCGACAACGACTTCATCCTCGCCGCAAAGATAGACACGCTCATCCGGCCCGCGAAGTAGCAGCTTCCGAGCAACGCGGTCGATCGGCGTCCAGGTGCGTCCTAAGGCTACGAGGAACCCCCATGGCGTCGCTTCAGCGACCTCCTAGGGGTGGCTTCATACGTTGAAGCGGAAGTTGGTTACGTCGCCCTCCCGGAAGACGTAGTCCTTGCCTTCCACGCGTAGCTTTGAGGCGGCCTTGGCCTTGTCCCAGTGGCCGGCCTCGACCAGAGCGTCATAAGAGATGACCTCCGCCCGGATAAAGCCGCGCTGGATGTCCGAGTGGATGGCGCCGGCCGCCTCCGGGGCGGTGGCGCCCCGCTTTACCTCCCAGGCCCGGGACTCGTCGTCGCCGGTCGTGAAGAAGGTGATCAGGTCCAGCGAGCGGTAAATCTGCTGAATCACGACTCCCATCACGGGCTCGTCCACGCCGTAGGCGCCGAGAAGCTCCTTGGCGTCGTCGGGACCGAGTCCGGCGACCTCGGCCTCCAGCAGAGCCGACACCGAGATGGACTCGAAGTCGGGGTCGGAGATCTTCTCCCCCAAAGCGTCCTCGTCGACGTTGTTGACCAGGACCATGGGCTTGAGGGTAACCGGGGCCAGGGCGGAGAAGGTAAACAGCTCATCGCTCTCCCAGGGCTGTGAGCTCAAAAACGTGCCGTCGTTTAGAAGATCCAGCGCTTTGGAAAGCGCGGGAACCTCCTTCTTGGAGGCCGGGTCCTTACGTGCCTTGGTCAAGCGCGTTTCAAACGGACCCATGTCGGCGAGCAGGAGGTCTTGCTTGAACTCCCGAAGCGCAGCCTCGCCGTCTTGTCCGCCGAAACTCGGTGCCACGACCAGCAGGGCGTCCATGTTGCGCAATCGGGCTGCGGCCGCTGCTGCAGTCCGAGCGGTCGCCGTCACATCCACCACCTGGACCTGCGCGTGGACGGTCTTACGTGAAGAGTGCAGCTCGGAGAGCTTGTCCAGGCGCTCGTCCGGAACCGAAACTGCTGCTACATCGCCGACGGGCTTCTCGCCGGCGATCGCCCGGAACAAAGTACTCTTGCCGGATCCGGTGGGTCCGGTAATTCCAACGGTCTTCAACTGATCGCTCCGATGTTCGAGGAGGTTTGCGAATGGAAATTAGCGAGTCTGCGGCGGCGGTTCTCGAGCGGGCCTACGAAGCCGCGGCCCGGTTCAACCCGGACGCCAGGGTGCGGATCTATCGACGCAAAGGGGAGATAGAAACGGGGTTCGCAGACGAGCCCTTCGAGGGGGATCGAACGGTTGAGCACGATGGAATGGTCCTTTTCGTCGCAACAGATGTGGGAGATGGAGTGCTGGATACCAGCCAGGAGCACGATCACCTGGTGGTACGCGAGTCCTCAGACTAACTCTGCGCGGCCTTGAGGACCGTCGGATACATTACCTCGGCCCACAGCTTGTATCCGGCGGCGCCCGGGTGAAACCAGTCGGAGCTGTAGTACTTGTCCGGTTCGGTTTCGAAGGCCTCCCGTGTGCCGGCGGCCAGGTCCACGTATGCCAAGCCCCGCTTGTTTGCCTCGTCCTCGATCGCTCTGCGCACCATATCGCCCCGTAGCCCGGTGAGCGTACGCAGCGGCTCAAGAAAGATCGGTGAGGTTCCCATGTGGGGCGGGCCTACGACCACCACATCGGCATCGCTTTTACTCAGCCGGTCGAGCGTCTCGGCCATGTTCTTGCGAACTTTAAAGATCGGCGTTAGGTGGGTCGTGTCGTTGGCCCCTATCTCGACCAGTATCAAGTCCGGGTCCAGCTGCAGCGCCTTGTCCACCTGCGGCCCGAGGTCGGCGGTGGTAGCGCCGCCGAACCCCACAACCTCCAAAGTGACGCGAAAGCTTCTGGCCAACCAGCGGGCCAGCAACCACGGAAAGGAATTCTCCGCCGTAGTGCCGACGCCAACCGTCGTCGAATCGCCCAGCACCACAAATTTGAGCTTCTCATCGGCGGAATCCCCGAATTCCCCGGCTACCGGCTGCTCGGGGTCTGTAAGCGGAAAGTCGCGCTTTAGCGTGTAGACAAACTCCGCAACCAGAAGGACGACGGCGCCGGTCAGCAAAAAGCCAAACGACTTGACGATCCTAAGCAGTACCCGCTTGCGCGATGTAGCCAAAAATCACTCAGCCGGACGAAGAGCGGAAATCTTGACCCGAAAGCTGCCGTTGGGCGCCTCGATCAGCACTTCATCCCCGACCTTCTTGCCGGCCAGAGCGTTGCCCATTGGCGATGAAGGGGTGATGGTCATCGCCCCCGGCACCTTCTCCTCGGCGGAGTGAGCAAACAGGTAGTCCTCCTGGTCGTCGCCGTCGTCGACTGTGACGATCAAACCGACGCCCACCTCGTCCGAGTCGGTTCTTTCCTGGACCACAGCCTTGCTGATGGTGTTCTGAAGGTGCCTAATGCGCGCCTCCATCAATCCCTGGGCGTCCTTGGCCGAGTGGTACTCGGCGTTTTCCTTCAAATCGCCCAGCTCGCGAGCGCGCTGCAGGCGCTCGGCCATCTCGTCTCGTTTGGGACCGGTCAACTCCTCAAGCTCGGTGCGCATCTTTTCCAGAGTTTGAGGGCTGACGATTATCGAATCGGAGTTGTTCATTCCGGCAATCTTAACTGCCAGCGAAAACCAGTGGAGCGCTTAGTCGGTCCGCTCGTCCGGCTCCACATCGTCACGGCGCACGACGGTGGTTCTGATAACTCGCCCCCGCCGGCCTGCAAACGGCCGGCCGCCGGCGCTGCGGCCCACGCGCCCTACCACCATCAGCTTGCCGGCCTTGATCATTAACGGCTTGACCATCGAGCGCAGGCCCGGGATGAGCATCGCCATGCCGAGGAAGTCGCCCGCGTCTTCGAGGGCGCTGTCCGGAGTCGTCGTTCCCGAGACCGCGGTCGCGGCGTCGGCGTCGTGCGGCAGCGCGCGGAACATGTCGAGCGTGCACGAGGGCCCGTACGCGCTGGCCTCTTCGTCCGAGGCGGCGCAATACCACCGCTCGTCGGGCGACTGGCCGTCGACCCAGAACATCAGGAGCGCGCCGGCGGCGTCGTACGCGGCGGCCAGGGCGCGGACCCGGGCGTACGTCGCGGCGAGGCCGGCGAACCCGCCGGTGATGCCGGTGATCGGGACGGGCTCCGGCGTGCTGCGGGTCGACGGGCCGGCCGTCATGACCGCACTCCCGCGACCTGGGCAGCGACCTCGACCGCCAACCGCTGCGGCCCACACGAACCGACGAGCACCCGGGGCTCCTCGGCGGGCACCGGCGTGTGCGATCGCCAGCCGTCGGGGAAGAGCAACCAGCTGATCAGCCCGAGGCGGCGGGGACCGTCCATCCGACCGCCGCCCACGGTGACCTGCAGGCGGCCCCGGACCGTGAGGTGGAGCAGCTGGAGCTGCTCGGC
>JAHWKV010000001.1 GCA_019347725.1 Actinomycetota bacterium | reverse complement strand
GTTATGGACTCGGTAGAAATCGGTATATTCGGCGGTTCGGGTTTTTACTCGCTGCTGCCCGACTTCGAGCAGCATAAGGTCGATACGCCCTATGGTGCCCCGTCGGACCCGCCCGCGGTGGGGGAGATCGACGGCCGTCGGGTTGCCTTCATGGCCCGGCACGGTTCCGAGCACAGCATTCCCGCGCACCGGATCAATTACCGGGCCAATCTATGGGCGTTCAAGTCGCTCGGCGTTAAGCGGGTGGTGGCGCCGTGTGCCGCCGGATCGCTCAGCCCCAACGTTCATCCCGGCGAGTTCGTGGTGTGCGACCAGGTCGTGGATAGGACCAAGCTGCGGGTGGAGACTTACTACGACGGGCCCGTTACCACCCACGTGAGCCTGGCCGAGCCCTACTGTTCGCAGCTGCGTTCGGTGGCGGTGGCGGCCGGGAAGGACCAGGGGCTAAAGATGCACCCCGAAGGCACCATGCTGGTCATCGAGGGTCCGCGCTTTTCTACCAAGGCCGAGAGCGCTTTTCACTCCGCGCAGGGATGGTCGGCGGTCAGCATGACTCAGTATCCGGAGGTGGTGCTGGCGCGCGAGCTGGAGCTTTGCTACACGGGGATCGCCCTGATCACCGACTACGACTCCGGCATCGAGGGCGTGGATCCCGTGCAGGCATCCGAGGTGATCCGGGTGTTCAAGGAATCCAACGAGAAGCTGCGGGAGCTGCTGCTGGGTATGGTCCGCAGCATCCCCGCCGAGCGCAACTGCTCCTGCGGGAATGCTCTTGAAGGGGCGGTGCTCTAGAAGCCCCGCCGCGGGCGGCGCCGCATCATGTTCTTGCGGCCCTTGCCGCTGGTGTAAGCGAGCCGGGGCGGCGCCGTCTTCATGCCGGCGGCCTCGAACTGCTCCTTGAGCTTGAGGATCGAGGCGATACGGCTGACGTCACCTTGCTGGTCGGCCATCACGAAGGTGATTCCGATCCCGGCGCGCCCGGCGCGAGCCGTGCGGCCTACCCGGTGGATGTAGGACTTGTGGTCATCCGGCGGGTCGTAGTTGATCACGTGCGAGATGTCGTCCAGGTCGATGCCGCGGGCAGCCACGTCGGTGGCCACCAAGGTGTCGATATGCCCGGCGGTAAACGCACGCAGCGCCTTCTCCCGGGCCCCCTGGGTCATGTCGCCGTGCATGGCTGCGGCCTTTATGCCCTTGAGCTTGAGTTTGCCGGCCAGACGATCGGCGCCCCGCTTGGTCCTGACGAAAACGAGCCTGCGGCCCTCCTCGTCGGCCAGATGCTTAAGCAGCTCCTCGGTCTTCTCCCGGTGGTTGACGCTGATAAACCGGTGCTCGGCCTCGTCGACCGTGGGGAGGGGGGACTCAACGTTGTGTCGCTTGGGGTCCTTGGTGTAGCTGCGGGCCAGCCTGCCGATGTCGCCATCGAGGGTGGCCGAGAAAAACATGGTCTGGCGCTCGGTGGGCAGCCGGCGGACGATCGCCTGGATCTGCGGCTGGAAGCCCATGTCCAGCATGCGGTCCGCTTCATCCAAGACCAGCACCTCCACCTGGTTCAAATTGATCAGCTTCTGATTGGCCAGGTCTTCCAGACGTCCGGGTGTGGCCACCAGGATGTGGGCCTTGGCGGCCCGCTTGGCCTGGGCCGGGATACTGACGCCTCCGTAGACAGCGGCGACGCGCAAGCCGCGTGCCTTGCCGATCAACTCGAACTCAGTGGCCACCTGCGAGGCAAGCTCACGTGTGGGCACCAGGACCAGAGCGGACACCCGGTTGTTGGTGTGCATGAGCCGCTCGACGATCGGGATGGCGAACGCAAGGGTCTTGCCGGAACCGGTCCGGCTGCTGGCCAGGATGTCGGAGCCCGCCAGGGCGTCCTCCATGACCATGGCCTGGATGTCGAAGGGCGATGAGATATTTCGGCTGGCTAGGGCGCCCGATACGGATTCCGATACGCCGAGTTCGGCGAAGGTGGTTGGCACTTATGTCACTCCTTGTTAATGCGTGTTGTGGGCCGTGTTGCCCGATCTCAAAGTTTTAGGTCGCTCGAAACCCACACGGTGCAAGGAGGAAACAAGCGAATAAACCTAGGGGAGGGAGTTACTTCATCCCTACATTGAGCGTAGCACGTAGCGGATGAAACTGAGTGAATTACTATGTTACGTCCTCTCCGGTGCAGAATATGAGGACGCGAACTGGAGGTAGGGATGGAGCAGGCTTTTAGGGAAAGAATCAAGGCCTACGCGTTCTTCGGGGTCTTCTCGGCGCTTGCAGTTGTCTACGGTCGGATAGCCGCCCCGGTGCTGGAGGAGATGCTGGGCACCGCCACCATGCCCGCAACTCCGCTGGCTATAGCGGCCATGCTGATATCGCTGGGGTCTGTTATCCCGCTGGTCGTGTCCTTTCGACCTGCGGCCGCACGCCAGCTGCTGGAGAACATGCGTGATAAAGCGCGCAAGCGCGGCAAGCAGGTGACCCTGCAAAGCGCCGGACGCACCCTCAGCTTCTATGTGGCGGCTTTGGCTTCCACGCCGATCATGTACGGGATTGTTCTGGTGTTCCTAACGGCAGACTTCACAATGATGTTGCTGTTGATCCCCGCGTCCTTGATCCTCGCCGTCGTGGGCTGGGTGATCCTGGGCCGGCTTCTTAAGGAGATGAGCACCCTCTTCCTGCGCTAAGGGCTGGCTCGCAAAAGGACTAGACATCGGCCAGCGCTGCTGTGCCGATCTTGCCATTTTGCCTGGTATAGAAATAACCTTTATTTCTAGTCACTATTAGGATGGTTTTGCTTTTGGCGTAAACCGTCGGTCCAGGCAAAGGAGTAAGACCCCGTGATGAAGCTAGCCCGGCTGTCCGTCCTGGGAGTGATTACCTCGCTGAGCGTGCTCGTCGGAGGCTGTGCCGGCAGCCCTGCCGGTGATGAAGGGACCTCGGCCGCGGAGGAAGGCATCACCATCGGAGCCATCCCCGACCAGGACCCGGAGCAGTTGCAGCGGCTCTACGGAACCCTCGCCGGGTATTTGAGCGACGAGCTGGGGGTGCCGGTCGACTACGAACCGGTCACCGACTACAACGCGGCGGTCAATTTGTTTCGCAGCGGCGACCTGAACATGGTCTGGTTCGGCGGACTCACCGGGGTACAGGCTCGCCTGCAGGTCGATGGCGCCGAAGCGGTTCTGCAGCGGGGTATCGATGAAGAGTTTCGCAGCGTCTTTATCGCCCACCGCGACTCCGGTATCGAGCCCTTCGAGGCAATCGAGGGGCTCTCAGCTATGGCCGGCAAGCGGTTTACCTTCGGCAGCGAGTCGTCCACTTCGGGCCGGCTGATGCCGCAGTACTTCCTGGGTGACGCGGGGGTAACGCCCGACGACTTCCAGGGCCAGCCCGGCTTCTCCGGGTCCCACCACGCCACCATCGAGCTCGTCGAGGCCGGAACCTTCGAGGCCGGCGTGCTCAACGAGCAGGTATGGGAGGCGAGAGCACAGGCTGGGGAGGTCGATACCGATGCGGTGGAGGTGGTCTTTCGCACGCCCACTTATCACGACTACCACTGGGTGGTGCGGCCGGAGTTGCGGGGGCGGGAGGGCGGCGACTTCTTGAAGCAGATAGTCCGGGCCTTCACCGGTCTCGATGCCTCCAACCAGACCGAGGCACAGATCCTCGAGCTGTTCGGAGCCGAGGAGTTCATCGTGACCTCCAACCACAACTACGCCGAGATCGAACGCATCGGGCGTGAAACCGGACTGATCAATTAGGTGGGTGGGTTTTGTCTGAAGAGATCGTAACCGTAGCCGGGGCCGGGGTTCGCTTTGGGGATCAGTGGGCTCTGCACGACGTCGACTTCCGCCTGTTGGCCGGCGAGCGCGTGGCGCTTGTGGGACCCAGCGGAGCGGGCAAGAGCACCTTCTTATCTATGTTGAACGGCACGGTGGCCCCGACCGTGGGCGAGGTCCGGGTGTTCGGCCGCGACCTGGCCGCGCTCAAGCCCGACCAGTTCAGGCGCACCCAGGCCAAGCTCGGCACCATTCACCAGCAGTTCGATCTCGTGGGGCCGCTGCGGGTCATTCACAACATCAACGCCGGGCGGCTGGCGGACTGGTCGGTGGGCAAGGCGTTGCTGTCCTTGGTGTCCCCCCGAGAGGTCCACCGCGCGAAGGATGCGTTGAGGAAGGTCGGGCTGGCGGGCAAGCTCTACGAGCGAACCGATCACCTCTCGGGAGGGGAGCGCCAGCGCGTGGCGCTGGCCAGGGTCCTGGTGCAGGACCCCGTGGCCATTCTTGCCGACGAGCCCATCTCGAGCTTGGACCCGGTGCGGGGTGAGGAAGTGATGGACCTGCTTCGGGACCTGTGTGTCGAGCTGAACAAGACGCTGGTCACCAGCCTGCATGTTTTCGAATATGCGCTCAGCCACTGTGATCGGGTGCTCGGGCTGCGGGCGGGCCGTGTGATTTTTGATCTTCCAGCCGCGTCGGTAACCAGGGAGCTGGCCGCCGAGCTCTACAGGATTCCCCAGGTCGAGCCGGCTCCATGACCGTAGAGGCGCCTCCCAAGGGCACTCACGCCCTCGATCTAGAGGGTTTGCCTCCTACCCGCTATCCGCGCAGGCGCCGGCGCCTGGTCACCGCCCGTCGCTTCTGGGCGATCACGATCATGACGGTGGTACTTGCCTCTGCGGTGAGCTTGGGGTTCGGCCGCCAGGAGGTCGTCAACGCAGGCGGCTGGCCGCTGGTGCAGCGGTTCTTCGCCGCCGCGCTGAATCCGGTCTTGACGGCCGATTTCCTGCGCCTGACCTGGGATGCGGCGCTGACTACGATCGCCTACGCAAGCGTTGGCACGGCGCTCAGCGTTGGGTTTGGAGTGGTATTCGGCGTGCTGGTTTCCCAGACCTGGTGGGGCTTGGACTCCGGTGGCCGGGGCAGATGGTGGTCGCGGGGCGGCTGGCTGGGCGCCCGCGGCTTGCTGGGACTGCCCAGGGGGGTGCACGAGGTGGTGTGGGGCCTGTTCCTGGTGAGCATTCTGGGGCTTGACCCGCTGGTGGGGGTGCTGGCGATCGGCATTCCGTTCGGCGCGGTCACGGCCAAGGTGTTCTCAGAGCTTTTGGATGAGGCTTCCGGTCGCGGGTTTCGAGCGCTGCGGGCGTCGGGCACCGGTCGGGTCAAGGCCTTCGCCTACGCACTCGGGCCCGAAGCGTTCCCGGATCTGCTCTCCTACTCGTTCTACCGGTTTGAGTGTGCGGTGCGGGCCGCGGCGATCCTCGGGCTGATCGGCGCCGGCGGGCTGGGTTACCAGATCTCGCTCAGCTTCTATTCACTGAATTACGAAGAGGTGTGGACGTTGATCTACGCCTTGATCATCATCAGCGGTCTGGTGGACCTGTGGAGCACCCTTCTGCGCCGGCCCAACCGGAACCGCTTCAAGGTCCGCCCGCACGGCGAGTGCGGCAGCGGGCCGTCGATGGAAAGGGATCGCTTCGTCAACCTGTCGTTGGTCGGGTTCATGTTGCTCGTCGGCGTCTCCGCCGGGCATCTGGGAATGCAGGTTT
This sequence comes from Actinomycetota bacterium, assembly GCA_019347725.1. GTDB lineage: Bacteria > Actinomycetota > CADDZG01 > JAHWKV01 > JAHWKV01 > JAHWKV01. The sequence goes on along the minus strand of JAHWKV010000001.1, from coordinate 9,900 downwards.
CCAACCTGTGGGCGCCGCGAACCAGGAATCTGTTGAGCGATATAGGGGCTCAGGCGTTCCCTCCCGACTTTAGCGCCGCGACGCTGTCGTCGCTGTGGGGGCTGTCGCTGGAGACCCTGGCCATGGCGACGGTGGCCATAGCTATTTCAACTTGCCTGTCGGTCGGGATGGCCTTCCTGGCCGCGCGCACGGTGGGTGACTCCCGGGGCCGCCAGGGCCCCACCGCAGTGACGCTGGCGCTGGGCTCCCGGGCGGGGCTGCTGTTCTGTCGGGCCATACCCCCGCCAGTATGGGCGCTGCTGGTGCTGTTTGTTTTCCTGCCGGGGCCGCTGCCGGGGGCGCTCGCCCTGGGCCTGTACAACTTCGGCATCCTCGGCCGCTTGATGGCCGAGGTCGTGGAGAACCTGGACTCGAGACCCGTGGAGGCGCTGCAAGCCCAGGGCGCCGTCGGGGCGCGTTCATTCCTGTACGGGGTGCTGCCGCTTACGCTGCCCCGGTTCGGCGGGTTTTCGCTGTACCGGTGGGAGGTGACCATGCGGGAGGTCGTGGTCGTGGGCGTGGTCGGCGCCGGCGGCCTGGGCCGGCTTTTATCCGCGCAGCTCAACGCCTTCGACTACCGTGGTCTGGTCTCCACGTTGCTGGCTTTGGTCGCTTTGACACTCTTCGCCGACGTGGTCGGATCGTCGGTTCGCCGGGCCATTCGTTAAACTCGGCTACCGCCGCGATAAAACCGCTCGCCGAGCCTGTGCTCCGGCAGCCCAATCACGTCCGATGAAAGGACTCGATGCCTGCAATCACGATCAAGGGCCTGACCAAGTCCTACGGGTCCCTGCAGGCGGTGCGCGGCCTCGATCTAGAGGTCGCCGAGGGGGAGGTCTTCGCGCTGCTGGGGCCCAACGGCGCCGGCAAGACGACCACGGTAGAGATCCTGGAAGGGTTTCGCAGGCGGGATGCCGGCGAGGTACGCGTGCTGGGTATAGATCCCGAAAGCGCAGGACGCCGGTTCCGTGAGGACGTCGGTGTGGTGCTGCAGCAAACCGGCTTGGATCCATTTCTCACCGTAGCCGAAACCCTGGAGATGTTCGGGGGCTACTACCCGCGGCGTCGACCCACATCCGAGGTTATAGACGTGGTGGGGCTTGGAGAGAAAAGCAACGTGCGGGTCACCAAGCTATCGGGCGGTCAGCGCCGGCGCTTGGATGTAGGTATCGCCTTGGTCGGGGATCCGCAGCTGCTGTTTTTGGATGAGCCCACCACCGGCTTCGACCCCGGTGCCCGGCGAAACGCCTGGGACATGGTGCGCAACCTGGCGTCTTTCGGCAAGACCGTGTTTTTGACCACCCACTACATGGATGAGGCGCAGGCGCTGGCGGACCGGGTAGCGATCCTCGCCCGGGGCGAAATCGTCGTTGAAGGCTCTCCGGACACCTTGGCCGGCCGGGACCTGGATGCGACGGTTGTTACTTTCCGCCTAAAGCAGCCGGAGGCGTTGCCGGACGTGCTGCGGGACTCGGTCAGCCGGATCGACGACGGGTTTAGGTTCTCCGCGCCAGATCCTACCGAGTTCTTGCACAGGCTGACCGGGTGGGCAATGGACAGCGGTGAAGAGCTGCTGGCGTTGCAGGTCACCAAGCCCAGCCTGGAAGACGTCTACCTGGAGCTTACGAAGGGCTCGGATGCGGGGGCGGCCCAGTGAGGATTATCGGCCTCGTGCTGCGGCAGCTGCGCTACACGAACCGCGCCTTTTGGCGGAACCCGGCTGCGGCCTTCTTCACCATCGCGTTTCCTCTGATGTTCCTGGTGATATTCACGACCCTGTTCGGCCGGGGCCGGCTGGACATCAACGGCAACCTGGTCAGTCCCGCCACCTTCTACGTGCCGGCAATCGCGGTGTTTTCTGCGATCTCGGCCTGTTACTCCAACGTGGCCATGAGCCTGATCGTTGCCCGAGAGCGGGGCGTGCTCAAGCGCATCAAGGCCACACCGCTGCCGGGCGGGGCGTACCTGGCCTCACGGATCTTGCACGCGGTGCTGATCGCCTTGGTGCTGGTGGCAATCTGCGCGATTTTCGGGGCGCTGTTCTACGATGCCGCCCTACCGGTGCGGTCGCTGCCGGCCTTTATCGTCACGCTGAGCGTAGGGTCGGCGTGCTTTTGCGCCCTTGGCACCGCGGTAACCACCATCGTGCCCAACGCGGATGCGGCGCCGGCCATCGTCAACGCCACTTTCCTGCCCCTGCTGTTCGTATCCGACATCTTCATCCCGCTGCAGGACCCGGCGCCGTGGGTGGCCTTCATCGGCGACGTGTTTCCCTTCAAGCACTTCTCCACCGCCATGCAGCACGCCTTCTTCCCGGCCGACGGGTCGCTTGGGTTTACGCCGACCAGCCTGGCAGTGATGGGCGCGTGGGGCCTCGGCGGGCTACTGGTGGCCGTCCGGCGTTTTACCTGGGAGCCCAAACGCTAAGGGCCCCTTGTCAGACGATCGGGCGTACTGGTTAACTTTTGTCCGTACCGGACTAGGAGGTTGCCATGGATCCGAAGATCTACCGGCTGAGCCGCCGGACGTTTTTGACCGACCTCGGCAAAGGGGTCCTGGGGGTGGCCCTGCTGGGCACCGCGGCTTGCGGTAGATCCGACGACCCCACAGTGGCGCCCACCGCCGCCACGCCTGAGAACGCGACCGACGATGGGGCCAGCGCAGAGCTCGCGATCAGGCGGGTGGACCTGGGTTTTGTGTCGGCCTACGTGCTGGTCAGGGGCAACGAGGCTGCCGTGGTCGACACCGGCGAGAGGGGCAGCGCGCCGGAGATCGACAATGCACTGGATGCGGCAGGGCTGGGGTGGCCGGAGGTCAAGCACCTCATTCTCACCCACGCCCACCCGGACCACATCGGCAGCGTCGAGGCCGTCCTGGGCAACGCTGCCACTGCCACGCCCTACGCCGGCGCCGAGGACATTGCGGAGATTTCCGCACCCCGGGAAGTGGCCCCGGTGGGCGACGGCGACGATGTCTTCGGCATGCAGGTGATCTCCACACCCGGTCACACCCCTGGCCACATCAGCATCTTCGACCCGGTTGGATCGGTGCTGGTGGCCGGTGATGCTTTGTTCAATCAAGAGGGTCTGTCTCGTCCTCCGGAGCGTTTCAACGCCGATCAGGCCCAGACCGACGAGTCCATTCGCAAGTTGACCTCAATAGATATGGATCGAATCGTCTTCGGCCACGGGGATCCCATCGACGAGGGCGCCGCGGAAGCGCTAAACAGGTTGGTTGTCAGCCTCTGAGGGCTTCCGGCCGGCAATACACAAATATCGTAAGCCGTGAGATTATGGAAGGGTCGAGGGTCGGCTGGGCAGCTTAGGGACCGTGGTCACCTGCCACTTTTTTGGCGACTTACTGGGAGTGATCTAGGTGGCGATGGACGGTTCTTTGGCACCCGCGGAGCAAAACGAAGAGGAGAGCGCTCGCCTGGCCGCGGTGCGCCGCTACGACATTTTGGATACTCCACCCGACGGTACCTTCGATACGGTCGCCAGGCTGGCGGCGCGGCTACTCAATGCTCCCATAGCCACCGTGTCGATAGTCGACAAGGACCGCATTTGGTTCAAGGCGCGCCACGGGATCGACGCCGAACAGATCGACCGCTATCCCGGCTTGTGCGCATCTGTGGTTCTCCAAGACGACACGTATGTGGTAACCGACGCTGCGAAGGACCCCCGTACGCGCGCCCACCCTTTCGTTACAGGCGACCTGGCGCTGCGCTTTTACGCCGCCGCACCGTTGGTGACCTCTGAGGGATACCGATTGGGAACCGTGAACGTCATAGATTCCGAGCCGCGGGAGATCACCACGCAGGATCAACAGACACTAAAGGACCTGGCGGCGCTGGTCGTCGATCAGTTGGAGCTGCGGCTGGCTGCGCGCCGGCTGGTCGAACAAAAAGAGGCAGAGCAGAGACTGGGACGGGCCCTGCAGGAGAACGTCCTGCCCCCGGCCCTAGACATCGTTCCGGGTTTAGATGTAGCCGCTTATTACAGGCCCATGGGAGAAGGCCTGGACATCTCCGGTGACTTCTACGACCTGTTTAGGTGCAGGGATGGAAGCTGGGTGGCGGTGGTGGGCGACGTGTGCGGCAAGGGGATAGATGCAGCCATCACGATGGTCGCCATTCACCATCGCTTGCGGGCGCTGGCCGATGCTTCATTCACTCCGAGCAAGGTGCTGGGACTGTTGAACGACCTTATCTTCAGGGCGGGGGAGCTTGAAACCTTCTGCAGCCTCATCTACATGCAGATCCGGCCGGCTCGGGATGCGGTTGAGATTACCTTCAGCTCCGGCGGTCACCCGCTTCCGCTGATTCGCCGCACGGACGGATCCGTGGAGCCCGTAGGCTCACCGGGGGTGATCGTTGGGGCGTTCCCCAACGCCGACCTTGAGGATGTGGAGGTTATCCTGACGCCCGGAGATCTAATGCTCGCGTACACCGACGGAGTCATCGAAAGACGAGACGTCGACCTGATCGAGCGCGAGCAGACGCTGCGGAGCGTCCTGGCCAAGTGCACAGAGGACTCGGCATCGGCGGTAATAGCCGATCTGGAGCAAGCGATGTTCGATGAAGGCATGTTGAAGTCCCCGGGCCCGTTGCAGGATGACGCAGCGATGCTGGTACTGCGCGCAAACCGGTAGCGAATCTCCCGGCTAACGGTTGCGCTCCTTGCGCACGAACATTGCCGTGCCGATGGACAGGAACACGCCGAAGAGCACCGCGATGATGATCAGGTTGGTTATCGGGTTCAGCAGGACCACACGGTCGTACTCCTCGCTGCCCGCATAGTAGGCCGAGCGCAGCAGGTCCACCGCGTAGCGCATAGGGGCCATCGCGGAGAGGAAGGCGAGGAACGGCGGTAGGTCGGCGATCGGATTGAATACCCCGGCCAGGAAAAACTGCGGCAGGATCAAAAACGGAAACACCTGGTTGGCGGAGCGCTGATTGCGCAGGTTGGACAAGACGACGAGTCCGAACGAAGCCCCGAGCAGGCAGGCGACGATCGCAAATGGAAGAAGTGCCAGCGCCCGGGGAAAAGTCATGCCGACGCCCAGCGCAAAGGCAAGCATCACCAGCACAAGCCCCTGCGGCAGGGCCACCATGGTCTCGCCTGCGGTCTTTCCGAAGATGATCGAGTAGCGGGAGATCGGGGTGATGAACATTTCTTGACTGAAGTCCTCCTCCCGGTCCGAGATCAGCGAGATAACTCCGGTGGCCGAGGACTGAAACAGTGTTTGGGCCAGCACGCCGGTGAAGGTGTAGGTAAGCAGGTTGAAGTCGGCGCTGCCGAAGCTGGCCTGCAGCGAGCCGCCCAGCACCGTGATGAAGATCAGCGGAAAGATCAGCGACGAAACCAGCCGGGCCGGGTCGCGCAGCAGCTTCATGAAGTCGCGCTGGGCGATGGCCAGCACCGCGTTAATCTGGTGCATCGGTCTTGGCCAGTGTGGCGATGTACGCGTCTTCAAGGGTGGGCAGGTGCGTGCGAACGCTCAGCAACGGCGTGTCGATGGACTTAAGCACCGAGTGCACATCGGCTCGGTCCACCGAAACCTGGAACTCGTGGCCCTCGGTGTAGGTCAGATTCATCTCCTCCAGCTCGCGCTTTAACGCTTGCGCGTCCGAGGGCACCATGAGCAGGTAGTCCTCGACCAGGTCCTGTTTGATGGCGTCGGGTGTGCCGAAGGAAACGATCTTGCCGCCGTCAATGATGCAGATCGTGTCGGCCCCTTCGGCTTCCTCCAGGTAGTGCGTGGTGAGAAAGACGGTGGTTCCGGTGCTGTCGCGGATCTCTTTCAGATAGTTCCACAGATTCCTGCGGGAGTCGGCATCCAAACCTGCGGTCGGCTCGTCGAGGAACAGCACGCGCGGCCGGTGCATCAGGCTGCGTACAATCTCCAGTTTGCGCTTCATGCCTCCGGAGAACCTTTTGACCGGCTTGAACATCTCGGCGTTAAGACCCAGCACCTCGGAGAGCTCGTTAAAGCGCTCGCGGTAGGCGGCCGGCATCGTCCGGTACGAGGGTCGCCAGGGGTACAGCCCGTAGAGGATGGCGTGAAAGCGCACGTTCTCCTCGGCGGTCAGGTTGAGATCCAGGCTGGGCTGCTGGAAGACGATGCCGACCTGCTCGCGGACCTTGTTGGATTGTGAGGTTATGTCGAACCCGCCGATGCGGACTCGCCCGGAGGTGGGAAGCAGCGTCGTGGTCAAAATCGAGATGGTGGTGGTCTTGCCGGCGCCGTTGGGCCCGAGCAGGGCAAAGAACTCGCCCTCGTCTACCTCAAAGCTGATCCCGTCCACGGCGTTGACGGCGGATTTCTTGTAGCGCTTGGTGAGGTCATGTACCTCTATTACGGGTCGCTGCAGGGACCCGTTCTCAGCGAGCCTCGGTGTCTCGGTGTTGTCTAGGGGTGGCGAAGCAGCGGGGGAGTGCTTAGCTTTCAGCGCTTAGTTTCCCGCCGCACTTGGGACACGCCGTTGAGAACTTCATAGCCTGAAAACCGCAGTCGACGCACAGCCTGTGCGGAAGGTCGATCATGCTGTTAAAGCCGGTGATCTTAAAGCCGTTGGTAAACACTTTGCCGTCCCGGCTGCTGCGAGGCGCCAGCGACTGACGGTTGGGATCGTTGAAGTCGATATCGGGAATCTTGATGTTGCTGGCGAGCGCTTGAGCAGCTTCAGCGTTGGTCTGCGGAGCTTCGCCTTCAAGTTCGTCATCCGCGATTTCGGCCTCAACTTGAGTCGGCGTCTCGTCAGCCATAGTTCCTCCTCGGGAGAATTATGTGGACCGAAAGTTGTGCTACATCCTATCAGTCCACTAAGCGCGACGGCCTTGGACCTGTGCGCACGCTATAAGGCTAGGCCACCTCAACGAGCAGGTCATGGGAGTCGCTGGAGTCGATGGCCTTTTCACAGGCGCCGGCTGAGCAGGGCAGTATGTAGCCGGGTTTGACCTCGATGCTGGCGCCGACCCCGAAGGCGTCGGGCTCGAGGTACTCGTAACCGCACTCCACCCGCAAGGCGCAGGTGCCGCATGCTCCCATCCAGCACAGGTTGGGCACCTCGAAGTCGCAGGCTTCTTCGAGCTGGTCGAGCAGCGGCTCGTCCGCGTGAGCTTGGAACTGGGCCTTGTTGCCGCTGGTCCGGTGGACGACCGTCACGTTGAGCATGCCTACTCCCCCAAAACACCGACTTTGAGCTTTACTGAAAAGATTGGTTACCCCAAGATGTCGTGATTTGCGGTAGATACTCACCACATCTTGGGGTCTACAGGTAATTACACACCTGTAATTACCTTCGTGTCAATAGGAGTCCTGGAGAGAGTTTGAAAAGTACGGCTTGTCCTGGAAAAAGCAAAGAGCCGGGCCCGTAAGGACCCGGCTCTTTGCGACTGTTAAGGCGCTACTGGCAGCTTTCGCACTCCGGATCGCCGATGGAGCAAGCCTGGTCCTGAAGGGTTGCCGTGCTCGTGGCTGCTGTCTGAGCCGCCGCCTCGGCTTCACGACCGGTGCCGATGCGCTCCAGGTGAGCCTTGGGCCGGCTCTCGTCGTAGGCAAAAGTAGCTTCGGAGCGGCTGCCCGGCTGGCTGAAGGCGTAGTAGGTGGATTTGAGCCCCGCCTTCCAGGCCGTCAGGTAGATCTGCGACAGCGCCTCGGCGTTCTTGGTGGTCAGGTACACGTTGCGGCTGGCGCCCTGGTCCACCCACTTTTGCACCACCGAGCCCTGCCGGATTAGCACCAGAGGTGAGATCTCGTAGGCGGTGCGAAACAGCGCCTTTATATCGGCGGGAATCTGCTCCATGTTGGCCAGCTCGCCCTGGTGTTGCAGGATGTCCTCGCTGACGTCGTCCCACAGGTCTCTCTCCTTCAGGCGCTCCACGAGGTTCTCGTTGATCTCGAGGAACTTGCCGGAGATGTTGTTGCGGGCGTACACGTTGCTAAACGGCGGCTCGATCGACTGACTGGTGCCGGCGATCAATGAGATGGTCGCGGTCGGCGCCACCGCCATCACCGTGCCGTTGCGCATCCCGCCGGCGACCTTCTCGCGCATCGACTCCCAGTCGAGGTGAAAGTCCCGGGTGACATCAACCGGCTCCGGACGCTCCTTGTCCAGCCTCAGCAGCGTGTCGATTGGAACCACGCCCTTGGACCAGTCCGAGCCCTCGAACGCCGGGAAGCTGCCCCGCTCCCGGGCCAGGTCCGCCGAAGCGTCGATGGCGTGGAACGAGATGAACTCCACCACCTGGTCCAATAGATCCAGCGCCTCGGTGCTCTCGAAGGGCAGCCCCATGCGCTCGAGCAGGTCGCTCCACCCCATGAAGCCGAGACCCACCGGACGGGTGTTCTTGTTGGCCCGCTCGGCCTCGGGTATGGCGTAGAAGTTGGCGTCTATGACGTCGTCCAGGTGGCGAACCGCCAGCTGGGTGGCCTCCCGCAGCGATTCCCAGTCGATCTGGTTGTCCTCGTTCAGGTGCTTGGGCAGCACCACAGAGGCCAGGTTGCACACCGCCACGTTGTCCTCGTCGGTGGGCAGGAAGATCTCGGTACACAGGTTGGACGAATGCACCATCCCGGCGTTGGAGATGGGGCAGCGCACGTTGCCCGAGTCCTTGAAGGTAAGCCACGGGTGCGAGGTCTCCACCAGGGACTTGAGCATCTTGTGGAACAGACCCCGGGCCCGAACCGTGCGGAAGGAGCGAATGCGACCCGCCCGGGCCTCCTCCACGTAGAACTTGTAGCGGTCCGAGAACTCCTGGCCGTACAGCTCGGCCAGGTCGGTGACCTCGTTGGGGTCGAACAGGGTCCAGGGCTCGTCGTGCTCCACCCGGCTCATGAACTCGTCGTTCAAAAACAGCACGGTGTTTAAGGTGTGCACCCGCTGCGACTCGTCGCCGGCCCGCTGCTTGAGATCCAAGAAGCGCTCGATGTCGTAGTGCCACGGCTCGCAGTACACGGCCAGCGTGCCCCGCCGGCGACCGCCCTGATCGATGCCGGAGATCACCGCGTCCATCATCTTGATGAACGGGATGGGTCCCGAAGAGCGACCGTTGATGGATTTGATGACGCTTCCGGTGGCCCGCAGCTTGGTGATCGACGCCCCGATGCCGCCGGCGTACTTGGCCAGCTGCATGATGTCGGTGAGGCTCTTGCCGATGGCCTCCATGGAGTCCTGGGCCTCCATCAAAAAGCACGAGGACAGCTGCGAGGACGGGGTCCCGGAGTTGAACAGCGTCGGGGTGGAGGGGATGTACTGCATGGTGCTCATGGCGTTGTAAAAATCGATGGCCCGCTGAGTCGGGTCGTCCTCGCCGAACGCCACACCCATGGCCACCCGCATCCAGAAGAACTGCGGGGTGTCGAACAGCTCACCGGTCTCCAGGTCCTGCACCAGGTAGCGCTCCTTGAGGGCAAACAGCCCGTTGAAGCGAAACTGCAGGTCCCGGCTGGGCTCGAGGGCTTCGCCAAGGCGCTGCAGGTCAAACTCCTCGGCCAGGCGCTCGGAGAGCAGCTTGCGCTCCACGCCTTCGGCTATGTAGCCGGCAAAGCGCTCGGCATGAGCGGCCTTGATGTCGTCGAAAGAGTGCTTGCCCAAGGCCTTCTTGTACAGGTCGAAAAGCAACACCCGGGCGGCCAGCAGCGAGTAGCCGGGGTCGTCCTGCACGTGCTGCAGGCAGGAGCTGAGCACCAGCTCGCCGAGCTCGTGCGAGGCGCCGCGTGAGTTCGCTGCGTCCATGAGGCCGGGAGCCGTCGTCGTCGACCGCGTCAGCCGCCGCTTCCGAGTCAACCCGGCGCGCGGGCGCACGCTGAAGGACGCCGTGATCCGCCGGCGCGAGCAGCGAGCCACGGACGTGTGGG
>JAHWKV010000019.1 GCA_019347725.1 Actinomycetota bacterium | reverse complement strand
GCTTTCTGGGGGCCCTCCACCACCCTGCCGTCCTTGTAGGTGGTCAACAAAAGACCTTCCGCGCTCCCGGAGGCCTTAATCGTCGCCCCGTTAGCGGTCAGTTGATAGGCTGCGTGACCGGCTCTTACCACCAGGAAGCCCTCGGAGGTGGCGCCTATGCCCACCGGCTGGTCCTCGGGCAGCTCCCCGGGCGGAAGGTTGGATCGAAGGAGAAAAACGTCGGCCCTTATCTCGTCTTTGACATCCTCGGGAAGCGCCTCAAAGGCGGCCTCGTCCTTGATGGGGTCCCCGTGACCTTCAGCCATGCGTCCTCCGTAATCGCTCGATCCTATTGCGGTACCGGCCGGCCCGCAAAAGCCGATCCTGCATCCACCCGACGTTGATAGAACAAGCCGAGCGTATCGTGCGGCTGCCGGGGTGTTGATGTCACCGTGGTACATGCTCGCCGTGCCTATCGGGGCCGCGCTCGGCGCGGGCGGGGCGCTGACGAACCGAGTGCACACCTGGGACGAGCGTCTGCTTTGGGTCCTGGGCGGGTCCCTCGGTGCTGCCCCTGCAAGCTACCTGTATGCCGCGCTGGCGGGAACCGGCCCACTCGGGGGGCTTGCGATCTACGCCGCCACCGGGATTTTGGGCGTCACGCTCCCCCCGCGGTTGGACGCGCGCACACGCAGAGATCTTTGGGCCCTGAGTGCGGTCGTGAAGTGGTTGCGCTCGCCGCTCACCACGACCTTCGGTGTGGCCGCGGCAATAGCCTGTAGGGCACGTGGACGCCCCGTCGACTTTCAGGCCGGGATGATCTTTGTCCCGGCCGGCAAAGGCGCCTCCGTGCTCGCTCTCGGTGCTGTCGGGTGGGCTCAACACGGCAGGTTCGCCGGCGGGTGCGTGGCCAGGCCCCTGGCCTGCCACGAAGCGGTGCACAGCCGGACTGTGGCCGCCATCGGGGAGCTGGGTTTCTACTTCACCTACGTCTTAGTCGGCGCTCCCTGGGCGGTGATCCAGGGCGCCGATTGGAACAACCTGAGCCGGGATGGGCTGGGCAACCCCTTCGAGAAAACCGCCCACACCTTTACCGGCGACCCCCCGGTAGCCGTCGAAGCCCGCCGGAGACGCTTACCGGCATGAGGAAATGCAAGACCGACGCCGTCACCCCGCAGCCGACCACAGCTATGGCGCTCTGTGGTGCGGTCCCGGCCCACAGCGCGCGGGCGGACCAACCGGTGGGAGCCAGGGCAAACAGCCACCCCGCCGGGCCGGCGACGAACCACCAGGCCACCGGCAGGTACAGAGGTACCGTAATTGCCTTCATCAAAGCCATTCCCTGCACCCGGTCGCGGGCAACACCCGCGAGTATCACCGCGGGAACGGTGGCGACCGCCGCCCCGGTTGCCGCCGTCGCAGCTACTCCCACGCCACCGGCCGGGTGACCGACACCCGCAACCCACATTCCGCCCGCCACAGCCAGCGCTGTGGCGAGCATCGTTGCGGCCATCCGGTAGACGACCAGCGTGCGCAGCGCTGCAGGAGCAACTGCGATAGCCGGCAAGAGACCGGAGTCCCGATCCTCCAAAAACAGCAATCCGGCCATTGACCCCAAAATCACGGGCACATGTATCGCAAGAACGAACGCGGCGATGGCCGGCAGGTCGGGCGCCAGGTCCACCCCGTAGCGAGTCTGCATCCAATCGATCCCGGGTCCCGATACCCACCGCAGAGCCAGAGCGATCAACGGGATACCCGCCAGTAGCAGCAGGGCAATCCGGTCGGTTACCAGCGTGCGCGCATCCACACGGGCAAAAGATCGCGCCGCAGCCCAACGCCCGTTTCCGGACAGGGTGACAATCTGTGGCCGTACCCGGCCGGGAGTCCGGCCTCCGCGCGCAGGCCGGACCTCGAAGCCGATACGGACGGCGGCTACCGACAAACCGGCGATCCACAGCAGTATCCAAACCACTCCGGCCACGCCGGCTCGACCCCGCAGCATCTCGAAGGCGGCGGTTGCCGGCGAGAGCAACAGCAACGGCGAATCGATGAGGCCGCCGGCGTCCAGCAGCGCCGGGAGCAAAAGCGCGATGGCGATGCCCGGGGCGCGGGCAAAGAACGCGGTCAGGCTGTCCGCGCGTCCGACCATGAGCACGGCGATCAGGCAAAACAGCACCCCGGCGAGCGCCACCCCGCTCATCGCCACCGGACCGGCCGACCCGGCGATCCAAAGCAGCACGGCGGCAACCGCAAGTGCATACAACGACAGCGCGCTCAGGCGGACACCCAATGCGACTGCCGGCGACAGCCGGGTCAGCCGCAGCGCCGCGGTCACGCCGTTGCCGCGCTCGGACACCGCAAGAGCCGGTACGAAAAAGAACCCCAGCGCGCTCACCTCGAAAAACAGGATCCACGGGGCGACCGTGGGCCGCCAGCCCGGCGGAAGGGAAAGCAGGACCAGGCTCCACATGACGCCCATCGCGACGGTCCCGGCCAGCACCCCGTGACGGCGGTGCAGCTTGAGCTCGGTCGCCAGCAGGGCGGCGGGCGACGGCCGACCGGTCACAGCCTTCGGCCGGTTATCTCGGTAAAGACCCGGTCGAGTCCAGCCTCGGAGGTATGGACCGTCTCGACGCGGCCCGAAGCCAGAAGATCGGTAAGCTCCGCAGAGGCCGTGCCGAGGGGGAAGATGGTGGTGACGAGACCGGCCTCGGTCCGGTGCTCAACCCTGATGTACGGCTCGCCGAACTGCAGGTGCAGCGCGCGCGGTGAGTCACACGCGGCGATGCGGCCGTCGACGATAAACGCCACGCGGTCGCAGACCGCGTCGGCGGCCACCATGTCGTGCGTGGTTAAGAAAACGGAGCACCCGCGATCCCGCTCGGCCAGGATCAGCTCACGAATCGATGCAGCGTTCACCGGATCCAGCCCGGCGGTGGGCTCGTCCAGAAACAGCAGCTGCGGGGAGTGCAGGATGGCCCGGGCCAGGTTGAGCCGGGCCCTCATCCCTTTGGAGTAGCTGCCGACCGGCTCGCCGGCCACCTCCGTCAGACCAACCGCTTCAAGGACCTCTCCCGAATCCCGGCAAGTACGGCCGTGCAGGTTTGAAAAATGGTCGAGGTCCTCACGGCCGGTCAGCCTGGGATACCCCACGGGCAGCTCGAACGCCACGCCGATCGAGTCGAACAGCTCCGACCCCCACTTGCCACGCTCCCGGCCCAGCACTGCGATACTGCCGGTCCATCCTTCTACGAGCCCCAAAATAGCCCGCTGGGTGGTGGTCTTCCCGGCCCCGCTGGGCCCCAGGAAGCCAAATATCTCGCACCTGCCGACCCGGAACGTTACGCTGTCGAGCGCGGGATCGGTTCGCCCCGGATAGCGATAGCGAAGATCGCGAACCTCCAACACCGCGTCCTCGCTCATCATCGGAAGTGTAACGGCAGAGCCAACCAGGACCCATCCCAATATCCGGACGCGAACCGGCTGCGGCCGATACGGCCGCAGCCGGGGGTTAAACCGGAGGGGAGATCGGGCCTAAGCCGCCTTCTCCCGCTCGGCGGGCTCCAGAGCGATGTCGATTACATCTACCATGCGCTTGGCCAGGTGCACCTTTATCTCTGCAAGCACACTGTCCGGCACGTCCTCCAGATCCGCCTCGTTGCGGTACGGCAGGATCACGTCCGTGAAACCCGCCCGGTGGGCCGCCAGCACCTTCTGCTTAACCCCGCCGATAGGCAGCACGTTGCCCTGCAGCGTGACCTCGCCGGTCATGGCTACCGTGCCCTTGACCGGCCGGCTGGTCAGCAAGCTGACCAAGGCCGTGGTCATCGCCGTCCCGGCAGACGGACCATCCTTGGGCACCGCACCAGCCGGCACGTGGAGGTGGAACGCACGGTTGTCGAAGCCGCCGGCGATTGCCAGCTTGTCGGCGTGGGAGCGCACGTAGCTAAGCGCAATCTGCGCCGATTCCTTCATGACGTCTCCCAGCTGACCGGTCAGCGTCAGGCCTTCCTTGCCGGCCATCTCGGTAGCTTCTATGAACAGCACGTCGCCGCCGTGCCCGGTGACGGCAAGCCCGGTGGCCACACCCGGCTGGCCGGTACGCTCGGCGCCCTCGAAGAAGTACTTGACCTTGCCCAGGTACTCCTTGACCTGGTCCCGGTCCACCTTCAACGGGGGCTCGGCCTTGCCGGAGGCGATCGAGGTCGCCGCCTTACGCAGCACCTTGCCGATCTCACGCTCGAGGTTACGTACACCGGCTTCTCGCGTGTAGTCGCCGATTATCTTGCGCAGAGCCTCGTCGGTGATCTCCACCTCGCCCTCACTCAAGCCGTTGCGCTCGACCTGGCGCTGCATCAGGTGGTTGCGGGCAATGTCGAGCTTCTCCTGCTCGGTGTAGCCGTCCAGCCGCACGATCTCCATCCGGTCCAGCAAAGGCGCCGGAATGGTCTCCGACACGTTGGCCGTGGGGATGAACAGCACGTCGGACAGGTCCAGATCAACGTCCAGGTAGTGATCCCTAAACGAGTGGTTCTGCGCGGGGTCCAGCACCTCGAGCAAAGCCGAGGAGGGGTCGCCTCTCCAATCCGCGCCCACCTTGTCGATCTCGTCGAGCATGATCACCGGGTTCTTGGTGCCGGCCTCCTTCAAGGCGCGAACCAGACGCCCCGGCATCGCCCCGACGTAGGTACGGCGGTGTCCGCGGATCTCCGCCTCGTCGTGGATGCCGCCCAGCGAAACACGAGCGAACTTGCGGCCCATGGCCCTGGCCACCGACTCGCCCAGCGAGGTCTTGCCGACTCCGGGGGGACCCACCAGGGTGATGATGGCGCCCATGCCTCGACCGCCGACCTCCGTACCGAGGCCCCGCTCGTCACGAAGCTTCTTCACCGCCAGGAACTCGATTATGCGGTCCTTGACGTCCTCCAGCCCTGTGTGGTCGGCATCGAGCACCTCCCGGGCCTGGGCGACGTCGTACTCGTCGTCGGACCGCTTGTCCCACGGCAGCTCGACCATCCAGTCCAGGTAGTTGCGGATGTAGCCCTGCTCCGGATTCTGAGCGCTGGTGCGCTCCAGCCGGTCGAGCTCCTTGTTTACCTCCTTGCGGACGTCGTCGGGCATCTCGATCTTGTCAAAGCGCGCCCGGTACTCGGCGACCACGTCGTCGCCCTCCTCGCCCAGCTCCTTGCGGATGGCATCCATCTGCTGACGAAGGAGAAAGTCGCGCTGCGTCTTTTCCATGCCCTCGGCAACGTCCGAGCGGATCTTGTCCTTGAGGGAGAAATCGGCCAGGGTCTCACGACTCCATTCGAGAAGTTTCTCGAGGCGCTCGGCTACATCCACCGACTCCAGGATCTCGAGCTTCTGCTCGAAGCTCAGGTACGGAGCGTAGCCTGCCGTGTCCGCCATGTGGCCGGGGTTATGAATGCCCCGCAAGAAGCGGGCCACGCCGCGCTCGCCGCGCATCTCCAGGATGTTCTCCACAACGGCCCGGTACTCCTTGGCCAGCTGGTGGACATGCTCGTCGTAGGTGGACGGGTCCTGCACGGGCTCTGCCTGAACCCAGGTAGCCTTGCCCTCACCGGGCACGCCGGTGCCGACGACCGCACGGTGAAGCCCGCGGACGATCAACACGTCCTCGGTGTCCGGCAGACCCGCCTTCTGGGAGTCCTCGAGCTTCGCCACAGTCCCTATGCTGGCGTACTTGTCATCGATCCTGGGCACCAGGAGCACATACCCATCACCCTGGCGCGCGGCGGCGATAGCCTCGAAAGACTCGTCGCTGCTTTCGGAGTCCACCGAAATAGTGACTACCATGTGCGGCAGGATCACGCCCTCCTTCAGCGGGAGAAGCGGCAGAATCTGAGTCTGTGTGTCTGGCATTGCAAATTCCTCTCTCGCGTCTGTCGGAGGTTCAAACTAATTGGTGAACGACTATATTCCCGACGTTTACAAAAGTTGAGCGTTATATTGTCAAGAATCCTATGTTAACAACCATCCTGCGATAATGCCTGGCGTGACCATCTCCGCGCGTAGCGATAGCTGCTCGGCGCTGGCCCGCTCGTCCGGGGAGCCGCTATACGGGACGGCACCCACCAGCCGGGCATGGCTTCTGATGGAGCAGCCCGGATCGTGGGCTGCCGACCCGATGGCCTCCGGCTGGTCACTCGGAGGGGTGGCCGAAGAGCTGACCGCGATATCTAAACGGTTAGGGTTTCGAACCTTGCTGTTGCGCCGCAGCGCAGCCAGGACGCCGCAAGACACCCGGCTATGTTTCCTGGTTCGGTCCGCCCCATCGGGGACCTGGATTAGACACCTGGAGATCCAAAGCCCTGGAGAGCTGTTGAACCTGGATTTCAGCGTTTTGGCCTACGACGAACCTCCGGATGTAGGTAGCGAATGCCAACCCGTCTACTGTGTATGTACCCACGGACGCCGGGATCCATGCTGTGCGGAGTACGGCCGGCGCCTGATGCGGCGCCTAAACGAAATCGACGACCCCTCGATTCAAGAATGCGTATGGGAGTCCTCCCATCAAGGCGGCCACCGCTTTGCCGCCAACCTGGCTTGCTTTCCCCACGGCGTGTTTTACGGACGCGTCAAGCCGGAGGAGGTGGAGGAGCTGCTTGCGGCCCACGCCAAGGGGGTGATCAGTCTGAGCCACTACCGGGGACGCTCGGCCTTTAGCCGGGCGGCCCAGGCCGCCGATCACTTTTTGCGGTCGCGCCTGGGGGTAAGGGGCCTGGACGATCTGCAGCTGGCCGGCGAGGAAGTGGTGGGATCGAACGTCGTCGAGGTTGCCTTCGCCGGAATGGAGGGCAGCCGCCACCGCGTGGAGGTAAGGCTCAGCGAAGGGCCTTTGCGCCGGGAAAGCTGCAACAAGGACAAGCTGACCCCGGTTACCGACTACGAGATGCGGTACCTGAACGGCTGAGCGCGCCAAGCAGGCGGTTGACCGGCGTGGTCAAGCCGTAGCGGGCGGCCATCTCGGTCAGCTCCGGGTTACTCTCGCCGCTCGGACGCTCCATGACCACCCGCTCGACCGGGGCGTCGGCGGTGATCAACGATACCTGCACAGCGCGATCCAGATAATCGACACTGTTTGCCACCTTTCCCAGGGCGCCGGTGCCCTCCCCCGTCAGGGCCGCCTCGATAATGGCGCTCAAGCTGCCGTACTTGCGGATCAGAGCGCTGGCGGTCTTGTCTCCGATGCCTACGACCCCGGGCAGGCCGTCGGAGGTATCCCCGCGCAGCACCGCGTACTCACCGTAGGACCGTCCCGGTATCGAATACTTGCGCTCGATGTACGCCTCATCCACCCGGGTGAGCTCTGAGACCCCGCGCATCGGGTACAAAACACACACCTTAGGGTCTCGCACCAGCTGAAACAGGTCCCGGTCCCCGGAGACTATTTCCACTGCACCCTGGCAACGGTCAATCAACGCACCGATGACGTCCTCCGCCTCGTAGTCTTCAGCGCCGGCCACAGCTATCCCCATCGCCCGCAGGAGATCGAAAATCACCGGTATCTGCGGATCCAGCGCCTCCAGCGGCTCGCCCACCCGGTGCGCCTTGTAGGACTCGATGAGCCCGACCCGCCAGGTGGGGCGCCAGTTGGCGTCCTCGGCGCACATCAGCAGGTCCGGATCGCGGTCATCCACCAGACGGCTGAGCATGTTCAAAAAGCCGTAGGCGGCGTTGACCAGCATTCCGTCGGGTGCTTTGAGGGTCTCGGGCGCCGAAAAGTAGGCGCGGTAAATCAGGCTGGCGGAATCGATCAGTAAGGCTAGCGGTGAGCTGCGTTGATCCGGGGCCGCCCGCCTATCAGTCGTAGTGAATTCCGGAGAACTTCATCAGCTTGTGCCAGTTGTGGTCCGCGGTGATCCGGCGCACCGTCCCGGTACGCGAACGCATGGCGAGCGACTCGGTGGTTGCGCCGTCCTTGCGGTACTTGACCGCTTCCAGTAGGTCACCGCCGGTTATGCCGGTGGCCGCAAAGTACGCGTCCCCCCCCACCAACTCGTCCTGCGCGATCACCCGGCTAAGGTCGTAGCCCGCGTCCAGGACCTCCTGGCGCTCTTTGTCACTTTGCGGGTTGAGCCGGCCGATGATGTTTCCGCCGATGCACTTGAGCGCTGCCGCGCTGATAACGCCCTCAGGAGTGCCGCCGGTGCCGAGCATGAGATCCACGCCGGTTCCGGGGGTTGCGGCCGAGATGGAGGCGGCCACGTCGCCGTCGGTGATCAGACGGATCCGAGCGCCCGCTTCCCGCACCTCGGAGATCAAACCCTGGTGACGGGGCTTGTCCATGATGATCACCGTCACATCATCCACATCCAGGCCCTTGGCCTTGGCCACCTTCTTGACGTTGTCGCCGGCGGGAGCTTCGAGGTCTATGACGTCTGCAGCCTCAGGACCCGTAGAAATCTTGTCCATGTAATAACACGGACCCGGATCGAACATCGCTCCCCGGCTGGCCACCGCGATGACCGCGATAGCCCCCGGCATGCCCCGAGCGGTGATGGTCGTACCTTCGACGGGATCGACCGCCACGTCAACGAGAGGAGGTTCGCCGGTTCCCACTCGCTCCCCGTCGTAGAGCATGGGGGCGTCGTCCTTCCCGCCTTCGCCGATAACCACTATCCCGTCCATGGAGCACGTTGAGATCATCAGCCGCATCGCATCCACAGCCGCCTTGTCGGCAGCCTCTTTGTCTCCGCGACCCATCCACCGAGCGCCCGCCAGCGCGGCTGCCTCGGTCACCCGGATGAGCTCCATTCCGAGGTTGCGGTCATCTTCGGTCAAACCTTGGGCTTTCTTATTTGTATTCATAGGGAACCCATCTTACTTGTTCGCGTCCGGCGGACCAATGCACCTCGGCCGGGCGCTCCGGGCGGTCGCGCCCTTTTATCCGTCGCCATATGCTTCCATAACGCCGTACAATTTGAGTATGCGACTGGAAGACACCCAGCAGTTCGAACGCCACCGCACACGCGAGCTTCCTCGCACAACCGCAGTCAAACAAACCCGTCGACTGGGCGTCTTGGCGCTGGGAGGTTCTCTCATTGCCCTCGGAATGGCCTTGATTGTTTTGCCCGGACCGTTCACTATTCCTCCGGTACTGCTGGGTTTGACCGTGCTCTCCTGGGAGTTTGGCTGGGCCAAGCGGCTGAAATACAAGCTGAGACAAAAGTCCAGGCAGATACGGGCGCACAAAACCACCAACCGATAGGGAGATTCGCTCAATGTCCCCGATTAGACACGCCTAGAGGGTCTCATGCAGCCCGGGACCGGCGGTGCGTTTAAAGCGGTCAATGAGTTCTTCAACGCCGCCGCGGACATAGTGGAACTCTCCGACGCCAAACGGGCTGTGCTCGGCGGCATCTACCGGGAGCTTCGGGTCCAGGTCCTGCTGTACAAAGACAACGGCGACGCAGAGGTCCTGACCGGATACCGGATACAGCACAACGGGGCCAGAGGGCCGTACAAGGGGGGCGTGCGCTTCCACCCGAGCGCAAACGTGGACGAGGTCCGGGCGCTGGGCCTGCCGGTGTTCGTGAAGCCGGCCCGCGGCGGCTCCAGCATCGGCATCACCAAGGTGAGCGACCTGGCCGACCTGCCGCTCGCCGTCGAGGACGCGCTGCGCTGCGACCCGAAGGTTCTCG
>JAHWKV010000199.1 GCA_019347725.1 Actinomycetota bacterium | reverse complement strand
CACCAGAGAAATGCTCACCCGAGACTTGCTGCTGAAGGGGACGCAAAGGCGGTAGATTCCGTCGAGATGCGCCCTTTACGTAGGCCACCTGTTTCCACCAGAGAAATGCTCACCCGAGACTTGCTGCTGAAGGGGACGCAAAGGCGGTAGGTTCCGGCGAGAGCGAGGAGCATTAGATTCCCGCGATGAGGACTGGCTACGCAAAGGGAAGATCCCATAAGCGACGAGCGGGTCGCCGGTGCCTACCGCCGTCACCAGACCCGGCAGAGCAAGGCCTACCGCTTCGTGGTCACCGCCTTGTTGACCAGCCGCAAAAAGCCGCGCAGCAGCCTCCGGCGGTAGGGTCCCAGGGCAAATAGCAGGTAGTAGACGCCGCTCCACCAGCGCTGCACCCTGACCTCGGCGCGTCCGGTCTCCACCCCTTCGCACAGAGCCTCGGCAACCCGATCGGGGCTCATAACCAACCGGCGAAGCAAAGGCATCCCGAGGACCTCGTCCATCGGAAAGCCCTCGGTATGGACCAGGCCGGGATTGACCACCGTGACGTGGATGTCACGGTTGCGCATCTCGGCCCACAGCGCCTCGGAGAAGCCGACCATCCCGAACTTCGACGCAGTGTAGGTAGCGGCGCCCGGGA
Source organism: Actinomycetota bacterium (assembly GCA_019347725.1). GTDB lineage: Bacteria > Actinomycetota > CADDZG01 > JAHWKV01 > JAHWKV01 > JAHWKV01. Next base: position 3,078 of record JAHWKV010000199.1, on the reverse strand, counting down.
GCGGGATCCTGCCAGAGATCGAGGCAACGTTAACCACGGCCGGCAGCCGGGGCGTGCTGGGGCTCGCATCGATCAGCTCGTGCAGCAGCTGCGTACACCAGATGCCCCCGATCAGGTTGGTTTTCAGTACGCTCTCAACCTCTTCAGGGGTTGCCTCGGCGATCAGTCCCGCGCCGGGCCTCCCCGCGTTGTTGACCAACAGATCCAGGTGGTCGGTGCGCCCGGCCACCTCCGCCGCCATCGCCCGCACCGATTCCAGATCGCTGACGTCGCACACGACGTACCAGTGCCGGTCCGAACCGAGCTCCTCGACCAGCTGCTGAAGCAGGGCTTCCCGGCGAGCGCACGCAATAACGGTAGCCCCCCGGCGAGCCAGAGCATGGGCGACGGCTCGCCCTATGCCGCTTGACGCTCCGGTCACCAGACAGACCGATCCTGACCAATTCACTCTCCCACGCTATATTCGTTTCATGCCTATATCGAGCCGGCCGCCTGTATGACGCGCACACTCATCCATCTGGTGCGCCATGCGGAAGTAGAGAATCCTCACAATATCTGGTACGGAAGGCTGGAAGGTTATGTGCTCTCGGAGCGCGGGCTGCGGCAGATCGAGGTGCTGGGAGAACACTTTTCCGGCCACAAACTCGAAGCCGTCTATTCGTCTCCGCTTACCAGAGCGATCCAAACCGCCGAGGCTATAGCCGCGCCTCATGGTCTCGAGGTCCAGGTGGACGAAGAGATTCTGGAATCGGAGGCCAAACTGCAGGGCCGGCCCGGCGACAGGAGGCTGTTTCGCAACCCCCTGAACGCTCGCTACTTCTTGAACCCGCTGAAGCCCTCCTGGGGAGAACCGTACAAAAGCACCCGCGCCCGCATGACCAACGCCATCACGCGAATGGCCGCCGACCATCGGGGCGGCGAGGCAGTGGCCGTCTCACACATGACGCCCGTGCTCGTGTGCAGGTTGGACTACGAGAGGAATCCGCGGCCGCCGTGGCTGGCCAAAATTCCTTGCGCCCGGGCTTCTGTGACTACACTGGAGTTCGAAGATGGCGAGTTTGCAGGCACCCAGTACCATCCCGTGGGATCGGAAGTGACGTAGATGGGCCGGCGGTTACTTTCGGACCGGGTGTCCTTGAGCCTGCCAGTCACTGATCCCGCCGGCCAACGAAGCTACGTTGGAATAGCCGAGCTTTTGGAGAGCATGAGCACCGAGCAAAGACCTCACTCCCGTTGCGCAATAGACAACGATACGGGCGTCGGGATTACCGGTAAGGGCCGAATCCGCGTCGGGATCGGAGGCGTCCGCCTTCTCCGGAACCTCGTCCAAAGGAATACGCAGTGCCCCCTCGATGTAGCCTTTGCGCAACTCGTGCGCTTCTCTCACATCGAGAAAGACGTCCACTCCGCCGGCGTCCAGCTCCGAGCGAACTTGATCCGGATCCACCTCCGCAACGCTCTTTCTAGCCTGCTCGAGCATCGACATCCTCTGGTCCACCAGGGCCTCCTAGCGTTTTGATCTTCTCCCCCCCTTACATTAGTGGACGGCGGGCGAAATGCTCTGCGCGCTCTCTCCGGCGACCCGCGCGGGCGCTTCCCGCACTGCTGGCGTTCCTCCTGGCGATGCTGCTGGCATGGCCGCTCCCTGCCCACGCCCAAACCGACGACCCCCTCTATCCGCAACAGTGGGGACTGCACGCCATAGGCGCATCGGACGCGTGGGAGATTTCACGGGGAGAGGGCGTCATCATCGCCGTCATAGACACCGGCGTCGATCTGGATCACCCGGACCTCGAGGACAAGCTGATTCAGGGCTTCTCCCTTGTCGACGACGCCGGTCCACAGGACCGGCATGGGCACGGGACTCTGATCGCCGGAATAGCCGGGGCGACTACAGCCAACGGCGAGGGGATTGCTTCCGTTGCACCCGAGGCCCGGATACTTCCGGCCCGGGTTTTCGACCTGGAGGGCAACGCCACCTCCAGCAAAGTTACCGACGCGATCCGCCTGGCGGTAGACACCGCCGAGCGCAGAGACGCAAAACTGGTGTTAAACCTCAGCTTTGTGGGACCTGCCGAGACCTCTCCCCTACCGGGCGGGGACCCCGGCGGAGCCATATTCCGGGACAAGGCCGTGCGCGAGGCTATCGAGGACGCCGCGGCCGGCGGAGCGGTGGTGGTGGCGGCCTCGGGTAACGACGGCATGGAGAAGACCGCCTTCGACGCACCGGACGGCTCCGGCATGATAGTCGTCGGCGCCAGCGACCAGCAAGGCCGGTGCGCACCGTTCACCAACTACGGAGCGGGCCTAGACATCCTCGCGCCGGGAGTCGGCATCGTGTCTACGTTCTTAAACGCCGGGGATCGCGATTCAGGTTACGCGCATGCGGACGGAACCTCCATCGCCGTACCCGCGGTTTCGGGTGCAGCCGCCCTGCTGCTCTCCGACGGCCTTACCAACGTAGAAGCGGTCGAGCGGATCATCTCCACCGCCCAGGGGCCGGCGGTTAAATGCCGCGGCGAGCGCAGCTCCTACAGGGTGCTCGACGTTGCTGCTGCAGTGTCAGCTGATGGCGGGCCGCAGACCGGGGAGCGGGATCGGCTTTCACTTCCGACACTGCTGCAGCCTGCCGAGAACGAACGCCCGGTGCCGGTGGAAAGCCCTGTGGCCGCCGCCGCACCGCCATCGGACGACGTTGAACCCCTAATGGATGTGACGGCGCTGCGAGCTTTGGCGGCTGCCGCGCTGCTGGCGGTTTCTACCTTGCTGTGGACTAGTTCGACCAAGCCCCACAGCCGGCTTTAGGCACCGAGACCGAGATCCCAGTCGACCACGAAGGCCCCGTTAGTGGCCTTGTCGAGCCGGGCGAGGTCTATCGGCGGATTCTCGGGGGCGCTGTCGCGCTCCGGCCCAAGACTGATCTGCTCCTTGGTCCGAAATCCTACTGCGATGACTGCTTTGTCTCGGCTCCGCTCCGGTCTTGCGCCCCCGATCCGCCTCCGAGCGCGGTCTCGAGCCCGGCGGAGACAAGCGTGAACAGAGCCAGGCCGCCGACGAAGGCGAGGACGGCGCCGCGGG
>JAHWKV010000198.1 GCA_019347725.1 Actinomycetota bacterium | reverse complement strand
GATCGGAGTTGGGGTCAAGACCCGCGGAGAACCTCGAAACCTTCCCTGACGCATCGATTCTGTCGATATGGCCAGCGAGATAGGCGACCCACATCGTGCCGCCAGGTCCAGCAGCCAGGAACGCACGACGGAGCCTTGCCGCCACACCTCCGCGACCTGGTGCAGGTCCAGATCGAACTCCTTGTTGGCGCGCAGGATTTCGAATCCCTCTCCAAAAGACTGCATCATTCCGTACTCGATGCCGTTATGAACCATCTTCACGAAGTGTCCCGACCCGGGCGGCCCGACGTGGGCGTAGCCGTTGGGCGGCGCCAAGGTCACGCACAGCGGCTTTATCTTCTCGAAGGTCTCCGGCGAGGCTCCGACCATCAGGCTGTAGCCCTCGGTAAGTCCCCAGACTCCCCCGGAGGTTCCGCAGTCGGCCCAACCGATTCCCGCGGCCTCCACGTCGGCGGCCCGGCGGGTGGTTTCGCGAAAGTTCGAGTTGCCACCGTCGATGATCACGTCGCCTCGGTCCATCAGACCCATCAGCTCCTGTACGTTGGCGGCCGTGGGCGCACCTTCGGGAACCATGACCCACACCACCGCCGGCTTGGGCAGCTGGGACACCAGATCCTCGAGAGACTTGGCTTCCTCGGTATAGGAGCGGGAGTATCCGATCACCTCATGCCCGTCCCGGCGCAGCCGTTCCACCATGTTGGCTCCCATTTTGCCGAGCCCGATCATCCCGATCTTCATCGGATCACCTCCATAAGCTGGTTAAGACTCACCCGGGCCACCCGCCGGCCGGAGTCACGCAAGGAGCGCAGATCGCCCAGTGCCTGAGCCCGGATCAGCTCCCCGAAACTGTAGTCGGCGTCGGGGATGGGCAGGTCTTCCCCCGGGTCGGTGTCCACGACCTGGATGAAGGCTCCGTAGCCGGGACCGCCCTTGTGCAGCTGCCCCGTCGAATGCAGGTAGCGAGGACCAATGCCCACGGTAGTGGCCACCCGATACTTGTCGCGAATGGCCAGCCTGGCTTCCTGCAGAGCCTCTGCCGCCTCATCGGTACGATCGATGTACGCAAGGATGGCCACGTAATCGCCCGGGGAGACGGATTCCAGCAAGGCGTCCAGGTCTCCCAACTGCGGCTCTTCGGCTTTCTCGGACGCCAGTATCTGCTTGGTGGCCTCCTTGGCGCTCGCGACATTCGGCTGGTCGAAGGGATTGACGCCGAGGATCGACCCGGCGACCGCCGTGGCGAACTCCCACCGGTAGAACTCCCCGCCGAGCTCGATCGGTTCGGCGAAGTCGATCTCTATGACCGGGTGTCCGGCTTTGGCCAGCGGCTCCAGGCGGTCATCGCGCCCGAGTGACACAAAGATTCGATCGTCTCCGTAGCTCTCCACGGAGCCGAGATCCTCGCCGACCACCGGCAGGATCCCGGTACCCTCCTTGCCGGTGGACTCGGCGACCAGCTGCTCTATCCAGCTGCCCAGCGCCTTGACCGACTCGGGCAGAACGAGCGTCAACTTGTGCCGCCCGTTCTTGGCTGCGGCCCCCAATGCGGCGCCGAGCCACGCTCCGGGATTCTCGTCGGCCGGCACAAATTGCTGGCAGGCGCACTCCAGCTCTTCAGCCTGCTCCAGCAACTCCCGCATATCCATACCTATCAACGCCGCGGGCACCAGGCCGAACAGCGACAGCGCCGAGTAACGGCCCCCGATATCGGAGGCATTCAAAAAGACAGCCCTAAAGCCCATGAGCTGGCCGAGCCGCTGCAGACGGGTCCCCGGGTCGGTGATTGCAACAAACTGCTCGGGGTTTTCGACCAAACTGTAGAAGTATCCAAAGTGCGACATCGATTCCACGGTGGTTCCGGACTTGCTGGCCACTATGAACAACGTGTGCTCAAGATCCAGCGAGTCCCGTACCCGGGCCACCATCGCCGGGTGGGTGGAGTCCAAGACCGTCAAGCCCATGCCGTCGCCGGCACCGCCGAACGAATAGCCCAGAACCTCGGCGATCAAGCTGGAGCCTCCCATGCCCAGCACCACGCAGTGAGTAAACCCGTCGGCGCGGGCCTTGCCGGCGAAATCCTCGAGCATCGGCAACAGCTCCACCATCGGCTCGATGATGGTCATCCACCCCAGCCGGTCGCTGATCTCGGTTGGTTCGGGCTTCCAAACCGTGTGATCCCTGCGCCACATGCGGGGCACTATCTCGTTGTTGGTTAGATCCTCCACCGCGGCGTCCACCTTGGGTTGCAGCTCCCCGAGCGACTCGCTCCAGCGGGCGCGTCCCGCGCAGACCCGCTCGATCTTGCGCTCAAGGGTTTCCAGCAAAGCCTGAAAATCCTTATGAAACGCCTCCAGCCCGTCCTCCACCAGCTTGTCGCATATCTTTTCGAGATCTATGCCGTGATCGGGCAGGGAACCCAGCGCCGATATCGCTTCGGCCACGCCTTCGGTGACTGCGGTCGGCCTGACGTTGCCGTGGTCGGCAAAGGCCTCCATGGTCTGCTGCGGCATGGTGTTGACCGTGTCGGGCCCGACGAGCTCCTCCACGTACAAGACGTCGGAGTAGGCCTTGTTCTTGGTGCCGGTCGACGCCCACAGAGGCCGCTGCACGTGCGCCCCTGCGGCGGCCAGCTTCTCCCACCGGGGGCCGGAGAAGATGCTCAAAAACCGTTGATAGGCGACCTTGGCGTTGGCGAGGGCAATCGTGCCCTTAATGGGCGACCCGGCGGGCAGCTGCGGATCGACCGCCGAATCCACCCGCGAGACAAAGAACGACGCCACCGAAGTTACGGCGCCCAGGTCCCCGCCGGAGGCGGCCAGCCGCTCCAGCCCCCGAATGTAGGCCAGCGCCACCTTCTCGTAGGCGGATACCGAAAAGAGCAAAGTTATGTTCACGTTGACGCCGGCGGCGATCAGCTCCTCCACCGTCTTGACGCCCTCGGGCGTGCCGGGGACCTTGATGAACACGTTGGGCTTGCCGATGCGCTCGAACAGTTCGGTCGCCTTGGCGATACTGCCCTCCGTATCCTGCGCGAGGTCGGCCTCCAGCTCAAAGGAGACAAAGCCGTCCTTGCGGTCCAGCCTGTCGTAGACGGGTCGCAACACGTCGGCAGCGTTGCGGATGTCTTCCAGCGCCAGCTCGTAAAAGACGTCCAGAGCATCGTGCTCGTCCTCGGAGATCTCTGCGATTGCGTCGTCGTAGTCCTTTGATCCCCCGATGGCCTTCTTGAAAATCGATGGGTTGGAGGTGACGCCGGTCAAATACCATTCGTTGACCATGCGCTCGAGCTCCCCAGTCGAGATGAGACCCCGGCGCAGGAAGTCGAGCCAGATGGCTTGTCCTGCTTCGTGAAGCTCTTGCAGTCGATTCATCGATTCCTCCAGGCCGCGCTACAGATAGTGTTCCCCGCACCTTTTTTCACCCTGCCGTTGTCGCGTGAAGAGCGCCGGGTAATTTCCCCCAGCTTAGTCCAGCGGTTACCAAAACAAAGCCGGCTAAACGAATCGGTGCAAGACTGAGATGTATGGACATAGTCAACGATGAGGTCTCTTCGTACATACGCTCTCTGTACGATCGCTTCGACGATCCGGCCATCGTTGCCGGCGTCCGTTTCCACAACCTGTGCCTTCCCGGCCAGGACGGCGTCGCCCGCCGGCCAGAGATCTGGCGCATTGAAACGGCGAATGCCATCGGCTTCCAGCGTGGTGAAGACCGCCTC
>JAHWKV010000197.1 GCA_019347725.1 Actinomycetota bacterium | reverse complement strand
CGCTTGCCTTAGTTTTGATCTTCCTACTGAACCCCTTCGTCAGCGCGCTGGAGCGCCGGGGCATTCGGCGGGGCTTCGGCACGGCGATAATCTACCTGGTTCTGACCGTCATGCTGTTGCTGGCGGTCTACTGGCTGATGCCGCCGCTTGGACGGCAAGTTCAGGGTCTGGTCGATAGGGGTCCGCAGATCCAGGAGCAAGCGTTCGAAACCACCGAGCGTGTGGCCGAGCGCCTGAACCTCTCTTTGGATGCGTTGGGACTCAGCGCCTTGGAGTCCGAAACGGAGCCTGAGACGGCGCCGCAGGGGTCTTCGTCGAACGGGCCGTCCCTGCTGCAGGGCCTGTACCAAAGCCTGTTTGCCGGAGCGGGCAGATTCGCAACCGGGGCGTTCCACCTGCTGCTGAACATAATCCTGGGCCCGGTTTTTGCGGCTTACCTATTAATCGATCTGCCCAGGATTCAAAAGGTTGGGCTCAACTACATGCCGCCTAGCCTGCGCAGGGAGTGGATCCCGCTGCTGGACAGGATCGGCAAGATCGTGGGGAGTTTCTTCCGGGGTCAGTTGCTGGTGGCGGCCATCGTGGGGGTCATGTCCTGCGTGGCGTTCCTGCTGATAGACCTGCCCTACTGGTTGCCCATCGGACTGCTGGCCGGTTTTTTCAACATCATTCCGCTGATCGGTCCTTTTGTCGGCGGGGCGGTTGCTGCCGTGGTAGGCGGGATCACCGGAGGGCTGTCGTTGGGTGTCCAGGCCGTGGTGGCCATGGTCGTCGTGCAGCAGATCGACAACCACTTCATCTCCCCCAAAATCATAGGCCGGGCGTTGCGGCTGCACCCGGTGGCCATCATGGTGACTTTGATTCTGGGGGCCTCGCTGGGAGGCATCTGGGGGATGCTGCTGGCCGTTCCCGGTTTGGCAGTGGCCAAGATCCTGTTCGTCCATTTCTACGAGACTCGGGTGATGAACAATTGGGACTACCTCAGCCGCGGCCGGGCGACCCGGAGCGACTCAGCCGGATTCCCCGGCCCGGATGGCCTGCAAGAGCAAGAGGTCGAAGCTGCGTCCGGGGAGGACCCGCTCTTCGAGCCGGCCGGGGAGGGCGACAAAAAGGGCGCCCGCATTCCTCTGTGACGAGGTTTAAGGCTGTTTGACAGGCGTAGGGCTGAGTGCGATGGTTGGGATCTCATCAAGAGAGGTTGAGGGACGGGCCCTGTGACGCCTCGGCAGCCTTCAGTCAGGCGTAGCAACACGACTGAAAGGTGCTAAATCCCGCCCGGCGGATCCGGGAAAGATGAGCAGGTCAGCATATCGGTCGCCTGCCATCGGCAGGCGATTTTTTTATTTAGGGGTGACCGTGGCCAAGATTGAGCAACTACAGTGCCGGGAGTGCGGACGCAGCTACGAGTCCGCTCCCATCTACGTCTGTGACTTCTGCTTTGCACCGCTGGAACCGGTTTTTGATTACGACGACATTGCCTCACGGATCTCTCGGGAGTCCATCAAGGAGGGACCGGCCTCGATATGGCGCTATTCGGAGCTACTCCCGGCGCCGTCGGACCGCCGGGTAGACATCGGCGCCGGGCTTACGCCGCTGCTCAAGGCCGATCGGCTGGCCGCCGAGCTGGGTATTTCCAGCCTTTACATCAAAAATGACACGGCCAACCCGACGCACTCGTTCAAGGACCGGGTGGTCAGCGTAGCGCTGACCGTAGCCCGCGAGATGGGCTTTGACACCGTCTCCTGTGCGTCGACCGGGAACCTGGCCAATGCGGTAGCGGCCCATGCGGCTAAGGCTAGGCTGCGCTCGTTCGTGTTCATCCCCGCCAACCTGGAGCAGGGCATGGTCATCACCACCGCCATTTACGGAGGCAATTTGGTGGCCGTCGAGGGCAACTACGACCATGTGAACAAGCTGTGCTCGGAGACTGCCCAAAAGGGCGAGTGGGGATTTGTGAACGTTAACCTTAGGCCCTTCTACTCGGAGGGCTCCAAGACGCTGGCTTTCGAGGTGGCCGAGCAACTCGGTTGGCGCTCGCCCGATCACGTTGTGGTCCCCGTCGCCAGCGGCAGCCTGCTGACCAAGTTCCGCAAGGGGCTGCAGGAGTACCACAAGGTCGGGATCTTAGACGACGCTCCCCACACCAAGGTGCACGCGGCGCAGGCGGTGGGATGCAACCCCGTGGTTGCGGCGATAAAGGGGGGCACGGACGTCATCCGGCCGGTCAAGCCCGACACCATTGCCAAGTCCCTGGCCATAGGCAACCCCGCCGACGGCTACTACGCCGCGGCTGCGGTGAGCGAAACCGGCGGCACCGGCGAGGATGTCACAGACGAGGAGATCGTCAGCGGTATCCGTCTGTTGGCGTCAACCGAAGGTATATTCGCCGAAACGGCGGGAGGCGTGACGATTGCTGCTCTGAAAAAAATGGCTGAAGCCGGCGTGTTCGCTGAGTCGGAGACCGTGGTTGCGTTGATAACGGGTATGGGGCTGAAGACGGCCGAAGCCCTTACAGGCAGAGTGGGCCCCAACTTCCATATTTCGGGCAACCTGGACAAGTTTGAAGAGGAGATGAGGCTGCTATCAGCGTGAAAGTGAAGATCCCAACCCAGCTGCGTCAACTGACCGACGGCAATTCGGAGCTGGCCGTTGAGTCCGCGACAGACCTGCGGGACTTGCTGGGTCAAATCGGTGCGAGCCACCCGGACCTTCAAGAGCGCCTGCTGGACGAAAACGGTGAGATTCGCCGGTTCGTCAACATATACGTAGGCGAGGAGGATGTGAGGTTTCTCGACGGTCTGGAGACCAAAGTTCCAGACGGGACGTTGATATCCATCCTCCCGGCGGTGGCCGGGGGCTGATCGGGGCTCGGGAAGGATCTAGCGGGCCGGTTGACTCACGTTTACTTGGGAGGCCAGCTGCAGGGCTTCTGTTACATCTTGCGCTGTCGGCGCGCTGTCCATCCACCCTCGGGTCACCCGGTCCTGCGAATCGACCACCAGGACCGTGGGGGTAGTGCGAATGGCGTATTTGGTCGCCAGGTCCGGTCGGTTCCTCGCGTCGACCACCGCCAGAGGCGCCCCGTGGTTTGCCGAGGCCGCCTCGAGCACCGGTAGGGCCAACTGGCACTCATGGCAATACGGCGAGGTGAACTCCACCAGAATAGGCCCCCGACGAGCCAGCGCCACATCCTGGCGATCGAAGTTCTGGGGAAGCTGCGCATTGCGCAGGTACCGGCGCAAGCTCAACCCTGCCCCGCTGGCTGCAAACAGAAGGACGCCGACAATGAGCAGCCGCACAACGGAATCCGCCATCATCCTGCGGCTCCGGGCTGAAATCTCTTGAACAGCAAGTACATCTGACAACCCACGCACACCCCGGCGGCGGCGTTGAGGGCCGCAAAAACCATGACGAGCAGTGCGAGGACTTCGGCCAGGCCGTGGGCGCCCAGCGGATAGAGCAAAGCGGCAGCCAGCAGCATGACCGCCCCCATAGCCTCCGCGAACCGATGCGGCGCAACCGCCTCCTTGCGTCCGGGTCCGATCTTCAATGCCGGTCGTACAGCTTTAAACGTCCGGCCGAACAGACTGTAGCGGGGGCCGGACACGCTTACGGCCATCGCCAAACCGGTAAAGCCGAGTATGTAGGCGGCGGCCGGGTAACCGAGTAGAAAAGCTAGGGCGGGAAGCACAGCGTGGAAAAACGCTTTGGCTCTTGAGATCG
>JAHWKV010000196.1 GCA_019347725.1 Actinomycetota bacterium | reverse complement strand
AACCGGCTGTGCGCCTCCGGCCTGACCGCCATCTCGAACGCCGCGCACGCGGTGCTCGCCGGCGGGGCCGACGTCGTCGTGGCCGGCGGGGTGGAGTCGATGACGCGCGCGCCGTGGGTGATGGCCAAGCCGGGCACGCCGTGGGCCAAGCCCGGCGAGGTGCACGACACCGCACTGGGGTGGCGCTTCGTGAACCCCCGGCACGACGCCGAGCACACGATCACGCTGGGGCAGACCGCCGAGCGCGTCGCGACGTTTCAGTCGGACTGCCCTCCGCTGTTCCGGTGGGTCGCCTCGTGACAAACGTGCCTTCAGATCGAGTGCGCGATGAGCCCGAGCGCAACCGTAATGCTCAACGTACTCCCGCAAGACTCGTTCAAGGTGGCGCGGGCTAAGGATCAGAATCCGGTCCAAGCATTCGGTTCGAAGGGTCAAAACCCAACGTTCCGCGAAGGGTTTGACCCGAGGTGCCCGATAGGGGGTGCGGATAATCGTCGTGCCCCCCGACTCGAAGACCTCATTGAACAAACCGGTGAACTTCGAATCGCGATCGTGAATGAGAAACCGTGGGGGAGGGGAGTCGTCTCTGCGACCGATGCACACATTTCGGGCCTGCTGGGTCACCCACGCCGAATCGAGATGGGCGCTCACTCCGGCCACATCACTTTGCGGGTAGAAAGCTCGATAAGTAGGGTTGGGGCGAGGCGCTGCGTCGCCGTCTCCGGCGATCAGTTTCCTCGCCCCACACCTCCGAACCGGATGTGAGCGTTACCACTCATCCGGCTCTCCACAGGCAAACCGGTGCGCATCAACTGACCAGGCTCTCCTTGTACCCGTCCGAGGAACGCGGGCTTATCGAAGGGCGTTCGCCGAAAGCGAGCGCCGTTGACATCGATGTCGTTCCACGGCGTGGCGATCTGCTGACCCCGGAACCGGTAGCGGATGATCCGCATCGATGTCGGGTTGAACAGGACCCTCCCGTCCTCCTGGGGCGATCCGGGCAGCTGGTAGCGCCGCTTGAGCCACCTCCAGCTCCTGCCCTTGTGCTTCTTGCGAAGCCACCGAGCGACCCGCCACCACACGTAGTGCCCAAGGTAGGAGAGCGTCCGTGAGGCAGCAGCGAACCGGAAGTGGGCGGCCCACCCCCGAAGGATCGGGTTCAGCCGCCGGATCAGCTGAGCAAGAGTGAGGCTGGTCGTGTTCCTACCAGTGAGAGCCTTCACCTTCTTCTTGATCGAGGCCAGGGCCTCGTCGCAGACGAAGGTGTAGACGCAGGGCCTCTTGCTCAGGCGGGTCTACGCTGCACCCGCAAGCCCAGGAACGTAAAACCCTCGTCGATGCGGGTCAAACGGGTCTTGGCGGGAGAATTCTCGAGCCCCATCCTGCCGAGGATCGCGGGCACTTCGGCCATTACGGCCTCGGCCTGCGCGCGGGTCCCCTTCACCAACACGACGTAGTCGTCGGCGTACCGGATCAACTGGTAGACGGGGAGCCCCTTGCTGGCCAGGTAGTGCCGACGACCCCGGTAGCGGCTCATCTGCCACCGGTGCTCGAACTCTCGGTCGAGCACGTCCAAGGCCAGGTTCATGAGCAGGGGGAAGAGGATCCCGCCCTGCTCAGGTTCCGGTGAGTCGCCGTTCGATCCGACCCGCCTCCGTCATAACCCGGCTTTGAGGAACCCCCGGATGAGCGCAAGGACCTTCCGGTCGCCCACTCGCCGCTCGACCTCGGACATCAGTGCCCGGCGGTCCACGCGGTCAAAGCACGCCTCGACGTCAAACTCGGCCACCCAGTCGTAGGTGTTGTTGCCGAGGACGACGATCTCGGCGATGGCGTCCTGGGTCCTGCGGCCGGGTCGCCAGCCGTAGGAAGAAGCATAGAAGTCGCTCTCGAAGATCGGCTCCAGCACCAGCTTCAGGGCCATCTGCACCACCCGGTCCCGAAAAGGGGGGATCCCGAGGTATCGGACCTTGCCGCCCCGCTTTGGGATGCCCCGCTCCTTTACCGGCAGGGGCCGCAGCGTCCCGTTCTCCAAGCAGGACCTGAGGTCCTGCAGGAACCGTTGCCCCCGTAGCGGTGCTCCACGTGGTGCCGGGTCACTCCATCGATCCCGGCAGTGCGTGAGCCCTTGTTATCCCTGACCCGCAACCACGCCACCTGGAGGGTGGCGGGGTCGCACACGAGGTTCCACAGATCGCAGAACCTCTTGTTGCTGTCGGTCGATGCCCACTTGTGCAGCTTGCGCTGGTGGTGAAGTACCCGGGCCTCGGCCTACTCGGGCGTCGGCCACGATGCGCCGGTGTTCACCGGCGACCTCCTTCCCATCCATGCCTCTGCAAGCCTGCTGGCTCCCTTCCCCATGTACGCGGCTTTCTTGCGCTCGCAGTAGTACGGAGCCTCCGTCCCGTCCCGGCGCCATCAGCCGGCGGTGAGCCTTGCAGTCCTGCCCCGCTGGCGGCGAGGGAGAAGGAGGCGACGCCGGGACGGTTCCCACGTTCACCGTCAACCGATCGGCGGGGTTGGTGCCCAGCTTTACCCCTGCAGCATCGCCCCGGGGCAACCGAGGCCCTCCCCGGGGCCTCCGAGCCGGGACCTTCTACCCAGACCCGGAGATGGGCGCCATGTTCTACGACGCGCCAAGCGCCGCCTCGGCCCACATCCATCAGGTTCGAGCCGTCTACGTGTAAAGGGGCTTCCTACACTGGTTCAGTCTCCTTGCACCTTCCCGCCTCGCTTGCGGGCGTGGGCCGTCTGATGGTGCCGGACGTTGTCAGGGCTGCTTCCGCCCGATCCCCGCACCCCCGGGGTCGGACTGCCCTCAGCTTCACCCGACCACTGCGGTGGCCGGGGGCGGATCTCTCAACCCGCTCGGTCGATCAGCGCCTCGTGGCGCACAGAACAGGACGTACAGGGTCTTCAGGAAGAACGTTCTCCCATGAGCCTTGAGAACACACCGAAGGCCTCCCCCATGCGGATGCCCAACCTGCCCAGATCACCTTGAATCCGTATGTGGCCCCAGCGCGGATTCTGTCGAGCCAAAACGAACAACGGCCGCAACAACGGAAAGATCGAGCGGTGCCGACCCGGCTTGCCAGTCTTGCGATAAGCCCATTTGCGCTTTATCAGCTTGCGGTCCCTGCGCAGCAGCGTCTGCGGCGTCACGCAAAAGCTCGAACAGCGCTTCCTCGACAACAAGCGACTCGCCGCTGCCAGCAGCAAGGCTCGATCTCGATCCGCAGATCGGGACGAGTCACCTGGCGACGTAGAGCGCGCAGCTGGTGACGAAGAACGACGATCTCAAGATCCTGGGAGACCGAGTGGAAGCGGGGGAGAGTTGAAGGAAGGGCGCGCAACAGCAAGTAAGCGATCGATATGAACATGGCGACGAACGCTAAGCGCGGTGTCCGCAGACGGCAAATCGGAATATTGGCACCCCACGTGCGTCCAGCAGTTCGGGGGCGCAAGAGAGAAAGGAGAAGATGGCGTAACCGAGCGACAAGCTCACGGCAGCCAGCCGGTGTGAGTCCGGTCCGGGGAGGCGCCAGGGCCCCCGGTAGAGAAGCCTCCGTGCGTGGTCGAGAGACCAGGTACGAAGCGAGGTGAAACAACTGACCGCCCCGCAGCATGGAGCAAAGCCTGCAGCGTCGTCACCAAAACCCGCAAACAGCGGGACCAAGGGGGAGCCGAGCCTATGTGGGGTACGCGAAGGCCACGGAAGGCACCA
>JAHWKV010000195.1 GCA_019347725.1 Actinomycetota bacterium | reverse complement strand
CCCTTCTTTACGTTGCGGCGATCCTTCGAGAGCATCTTCCCCGCCTCGGGTGGTCGGTCCCTACACCCTATTCAACGTCAGCGATCACCCATCGTTCGTCGAGGAAGGCCGCGCATCCTTCTTCCTCGAGTAGTTCGAGCATGGACGCAACCTGGAGGACGGCGATGGGATGCAGATGAGAGGGCGTATCCGTATAGACGATCTCCACGATCTGCTCCGGCGTCTGTCTGGCAACGGGGCGTCCGCACTGATGGCAGTGGGGGTGACCGATGCGCGCATAGAGAAGGCGTAGGTAGTCGTAGATTTCCGTGATTGTGCCGACGGTGGAGCGGGGGTTGCGGGACGCGGACTTCTGGTCGATGGATATTGCCGGCGACAGGCCTTCGATGAAATCGACGTCCGGCTTTTGCATCTGGCCGAGAAACTGCCGAGCGTACGCGGAGAGACTCTCCACGTAGCGCCGCTGCCCCTCCGCGTAAATGGTGTCGAAAGCCAGCGACGACTTGCCTGAGCCTGAGATGCCGGTGAAGGCAATTAGACAATCCCGTGGCAGCTCCAGGTGTACGTCCTTGAGGTTGTGCTCCCTGGCTCCGGCGACCACCAAATGGGTGGCGGGGCCCACATGCTTCTTAGGGCTCATTCTGGCCGGTCCATCTCCTCGGCTTCTGCTGCTTCGCGGGCTTCTTGAGCATCCTCGGCTTCCCTTGCTTTCCTGGCGCGTTCCGCGTGAGCGGCGTACAGCGGCCGCGTGGCCAGCACGTCACCAACCACTGCGCCGACACCGGGCAGCATGATCGCCAGCAGCGGGATAAAGGGGCTGGCCACCAACGCGGCAAGCGCCATCGCCAGCAACAGTCCCACCATCCCGTGTACGAACAAGCGCCTCTGTCCGGCCTGACCGCTGGTTCCCCCGAACCTGGTGCCGACCTTGATGCCGAACCACACGCCTGCGATGGCGCCCACACCAGCGCCCGTCATAAAAACATTCTGCAGGGCTTTGTCTTCCAAGCTGGCGGCTGCGCCGATAATGGCCCCTATCATCGAGCCTAAGACCATATTGAGCGCGGTCATACCCGAGACCATGACCAGCAGCATCACTCCCCTGCCGCGCGGCGGCAGGTCCGGCAACTCGTCGCCGGCGCCGAGGCGGTAGCCGCTGGCAGTCGGGTTGATTTCAGGCAAGGGCTGTTAACTCCCGTTTCAGGTTCGCCACCTCGTCCCGCAGACGGGCGGCATACTCGAATCGCAGGCTCTTGGCCGCTTCATGCATCTCCGTCTCGAGCGACTGCACCAGGCGCACGAGCTCGTCCTTCGGCAAAGTAATCTCGTCGCGCTTGGCGGCGCGCCGGCTGCGGCCCCTGGGCAGCATAGCGGCATCGGACTCGGCCATCAGCAAAATATCGGAGATGTTGCGCCGGATGGTTTGCGGATTTATCCCGTGCTCGGCGTTATAAGCCAGCTGGATCTCACGGCGCCGGGTGGCTTCGGAGATGGCGAAGTACATCGAGTCGGTCACGTTGTCCGCATACATGATGACCTGCCCCTCGACGTTGCGGGCCGCCCTGCCCATTGTCTGTATCAAAGAGGTCTGCGAGCGCAAAAACCCCTCCTTGTCGGCGTCGAGGATCGCCACCAGCGATACCTCGGGCAGGTCCAGACCCTCTCTGAGCAGGTTGATGCCCACCAGCACGTCGTACTCGCCCAGGCGCAATTCCCGCAGCAGCTGGATACGGGTAATCGTATCGACGTCGGAGTGCAGATAGCGCACCTTAACTCCCGACTCCAGAAGGTAATCGGTAAGGTCCTCCGCCATACGCTTGGTAAGCGTGGTGACCAGGACTCGCTGCTCCCTTTTCACCCGAACGTTGATCTCGTCCAGCAAGTCGTCGATCTGGCCCTTGGTGGGACGCACCATGACCTCCGGATCGGCAAGCCCCGTGGGCCGGACGATCTGCTCCACCACGTTGGTGGAGACCTTGCGCTCGTACGGCCCCGGGGTCGCCGACATGAAGACGACATCACCCACCCTCTCGATAAACTCGTCGAACCGCAAGGGCCGGTTGTCCTTGGCGGACGGGAGCCTGAAGCCATGCTCCACCAGCACGTCCTTGCGACTGCGGTCGCCCTCGAACATGCCGTGCAGCTGAGGCACGGTCACGTGCGACTCGTCGATGACGGTGAGAAAGTCGTCGGGGAAGTAGTCCAGCAGGGTAAACGGCGGGGACTCGGGCTCCCGGCCGTCGATGTGACGGGAGTAGTTTTCAATGCCGTTGCAAAATCCGATCTGCTCCAGCATCTCCAGGTCGTACTCGGTGCGCATGCGCAGCCGCTGAGACTCCAACAGCTTCCCGGCTCTATCGAAGGCTTCCAAACGTCCGGCCAGCTCCTGACGGATCTGTTTGACCGCCCGCTGCAGCCGTGCCGTGGACGCGACGTAATGGGAGGCGGGAAAGATCGTTACGGACTCCTGCTCGCCCAGGTGCTCGCCGGTGACCGTGTCCAGACGCACCAGCCGCTCGATCGTGTCACCGAACAGCTCTACCCTGACCGCCGTCTCTTCGTAAGCCGGGAAGATGTCCAGCGTGTCCCCGCGTACCCGGAACTTTCCGCGCACGAAGTTCAGCTCGTTGCGCTCGTAAGCCATGTCCACGAGCTTGCGCAGGATCTGCTCCTGCGGATACTCAGCGTCCCGGTTCAAACGCAGCAGCTGGGTCTCATACTCCTCGGGGGAGCCCAGGCCGTAGATGCACGACACGCTGGCCACGATAATCACATCCCGGCGGCTGAGCAGCGCCGAGGTAGCGGAATGGCGCAGGCGGTCTATCTCGTCGTTTAAAGACGAGTCCTTCTCGATGTAGGTGTCGCTGGAGGGAATGTACGCCTCCGGCTGGTAGTAATCGTAGTAAGACACGAAGTACTCCACGGCGTTGCGCGGGAAGAACTCTTTTAGCTCGTTGGTGAGCTGGGCGGCCAGGCTCTTGTTCGGGGCGATCAGCAACGTCGGGCGCTGGGCCCGCTCTATCACGCCGGCTATCGTGAAACCCTTGCCGGATCCGGTGATGCCCAGCAGCGTCTGTCGAGCCGCTCCCTCCGTCAGCCCGCGCGTGAGCGACTCGATGGCTTTGGGTTGGTCGCCGCTGGGCGACCATTCGGAGACTAGCTTGAACTCAGGCATCGGCTGTTAAAAGGGTACGACGGATGGGCCGCGACATCTTGTGGCTGCAGGGTCCGTAATAATCCTGCCGGCGCCAAGTTCGGTTTGCCCTGCTTCTGGGTACCCTTAGGCAAGGACCTTGGAGGCCAAGCCATTCCAACGCGAGGAGGAGTCATAAGACGGAAAGGAATAACCCTTAAAGGCAAGCTGGTAAGCCGCGGGGCAGCACGGGTTGATGAACGTCTCTACCACCGCCTGGCGAAAGACAGCGGCGTTCTAAACAACACCCTCGTACCGCTTGGCAAGGCTGCGGACCGCTCGTTTCTGTGGATGTTTATCGCACTCGGACTGGCCGGCTTCGGCGGCCGCGCCGGCCGCCCGGAGGTCCCTCGCCGAAGTCGAAGTGGAAAGGGCCGAAGCTGCCTTCCCACCCGCGCCCGCCGCGCATCGCGTGCAATGCTTCGGGAATATTGAACGGTCGGCCGCCGCGGCCGCAATCACGCCAGTGTCCTCTTGTCATGTCCACCTCCTGCAGATGCATCTGAGATATATCGCAGACGCATCTTCTGCAAGAGACCGCGTGC
>JAHWKV010000194.1 GCA_019347725.1 Actinomycetota bacterium | reverse complement strand
ATCGCGCCGATGCTCCTGAAACTTCTCCTGATCCCGGCCTTCCTCTATCTGGCCGTGCTTGCCGCGATCTATTTAGGCCAACGCGCGCTCCTCTTCCCGACGCGCCTGGTCGGGGGGGCAATGCCGCTGCCCCAGGCGGCGCGGCTCTCGGTGGAGACAGGCGACGGCGCGCGGCTTCACGGGGTCCACATCCCGGCGCGCGGCGACGCTTCCTCCGAAGGGCTCCTGATCCTCGGCTTCGCCGCGGCGACTCCCGCCGCCGGTCAGTCCGGTGAGTCCGGTGAAGAATCCGTCCAGGAGCAGCTGGAGGCCCGGCTCGTGGCGTTTCCGGTCGGCCTCGCGCCGGCGGACAACCTTGACGTGTCGCTGGAGGTGGTCAATCCGTCCTCTTCCACGGCCGAGGATCTCGAGGTCACCGTGCAGATCTATCAAGGCGTGACCAGCGTTTCAGCCCTGCAAGAAACGTACCGGGGCAGGCTGGGATCCCTATTGGCGAGCGATACCATCCGGGTCGAAGACGTGGTCGAGCCCGGGAACAGCCGGGTGATCTCGGTCTCCAAGCCGCTCGAGGAGCTAAGCGCCTTTCAAAACTCGACGACCGATCGCGCCTACCCGGTTCGGATAGTGGTCCGCTCGTCCGAGAGCTCGACCGAGCACGTCGACACGCACATGATTTACTACTCCGAGCCGCCGGAGAAACCTCTGGGCATCGCCTTAGTCGTGCCTTTGCACTCTCCATCCATCTACACCGACGGGTCGCAGCCCGAACTGGTAGTCAGCGACTCACTTTACGAATCCATCACCGGAGGCCGCCTCAACGCGATCCTTACCGCGTTGGAACGGTTTCCCGAGGTGCCCGTGACGATGGCGCCGACCGGCATGCTGCTGAGCATGCTGCAGGACCTGGCCGGCGGGTACAGGACTCCCGACGAGGAGGTGGGAGCGGACGATCCACGAGCCCAGGCCGCCGCGTCCACCCTGGAGCGGCTGCGCGGCCTTGCCGCACGCCCGGCAACCCAGGTCTTGCCGACGTCATACTCCCCGATGCCTTTGCCCGCGCTCAACCGTGAGGACCTTCAAGATCTGGCGCTTACCCAACTCAGGGAAGGCCGTAACACCCTGCTGGCCGAGCCGGTCGGGTTGCTGAGATCCCAGCCGCTGGAAGGCTGGTTCCTGCCCGCCGGCGGGTCGCTGGATCAGCGGTCGGTGGCGACCGTGCATAGGGCAGACGCCTCCCGCTTGATCCTGTCGGCCGACTCGCTTCGACCGGTTCGCCAGACGTTCACCCGGGGATTGCCGGCCCGCCTGGTAGGCGGAGGGGGCTCCGCCACGACGGGAGTGGCCGGAGCCGAGACGGTTGCCCTCATAGCGGACGCCGGGCTGGCCAACGTCATCCAGCCCTCCGACGACAACGAGTCCCTGTCGTACCGGCAGCGCTTTGCGGCCGAGGCGGCAACCATTCACCTGGAAACCCCGGGACTGAACCGCGCGGTGGTGACGGTGGCCCCGTGGGACTGGGATCCGAGCCCGGAGATGGCGGTGGGAGTGCTGGCGACCATGGCCGGTTCGGTGTGGCTTGAACCCAGCGACCCCCAACGGATCCTCGTCAACCTGGATTCCCCTACGGGAGAGCGCCTGCAGCTTGCTTCCACCGAAGACGTCCTCGACGCCTGGCCCGACCTGCCACCCGAAGGCTACTTCGATGCTTTGGATGCGGCGAGCCACGCCATTGCCCGCTACTCGACCCTGTCCCCGCCGGCGGCGCAGCTGGGAGAGCTGAACCGCCGGCTGTTGATCGCCCAGAGCGCGGACTGGTGGTCGACCACGCGCCGGCTGGAGCGCGCCGCGGAGTTTGCCACCGCGATACCCGACAGCGTGGCAAGCGAGCTGGACAAGATCAGAGGTCCCGGCCCCCAAACCATCACGCTGACCTCCAACACCGGGGTCATCCCGCTGTCGATCGGCTCCGGGCTGGACTATCCGGTAGACGTGGTGCTGCGGCTGGACTCGGACAAGCTTAGATTCCCCGATGGAGAGCGGATCAGCATCCAGGATCTGCGGCCCCCCAACCACACGGTTCGGGTGCGCGCCGCCACCGACGCTTCCGGCACCTTTCCTATAAAGGTGCAGGTATTCACGCCGGGGGGGCTTCTTATCTCCGACAGCGTCCTGACCGTAAGGTCAACCGCTTACAACATCGTTGCACTGTCCATCACCGGAGGAGCGGGCCTGTTCCTGGTGGGCTGGTGGATGGTAGGCGCTATTCGCAAGCGCACCGGGCGCTCTTCCGTGGACGCCGCGTGAGCGAAAGCCCGGCTTCGCCGCCGTCTGAGATGGGCACCATAGGACGCGGCGCCGCACTGGCCACCGCGGGCACGGCGCTGAGCCGGGTCACGGGTTTGATGCGCCTGGCGGCTGCCGCCTACGCCCTCGGGGTCACCGAGAGCGCGCTGGCCAGCACCTACAACCTGGCCAACACAACCCCGACCATGATCCACGAACTGATCATCGGCGGCATTTTGTCGTCCGTGCTGCTGCGCGCCTACGTAGAGGTCAAGTCCAAGGACGGGCAGGAGGAAGCCTGGCGGTTCATTCGCCGGGTCACCAACGCCACCTTGCTGCTGCTGGGCGCCATTAGCGTCCTGGTGGTGTTGGCCGCGCCACTGATTTTCAATCTGTACACACTGCGTGCATCGGCGGATGTCCGTGATGCCCAGCAAATGGTGGGCACAGTGCTGCTGCAGCTGTTCGTTCCTCAAATCCTGTTCTACGGCCTGTCCTACATCTCCACCGCCGTGCTCAACGCTCACCGCCGGTTCGGGGTGCCGATGTTTGCGCCCGTGCTTAACAACCTGGCGGTAATCGGAACCTTCATATGGTTTGCCCAAACGGTCCCCGCATCGCTGCGGAACGACGAGATGGTGCCCACCTCGGGTGTGCTGATTCTGGGCATAGGCACGACCGCCGGGGTCGCCTTCCAGGCAATCTGGCCGTTTTTGCGCATGCGGACGGTCGGGTTCAACTTTCAAAGGGGCGCCGGGCTGCGCGATCCCCGCTTTGGCCGGTTGCTGCGTATGTCGGTGTTCATGGCCGGCTACGTGGCAACCAACATGGTGAGGCTGTGGGTAGCGCTGTTTCTGGCCAACGGGGTCCAGGGTGGCGTAGCGGCCTACCAGTATGCGTTCGTCTTCTTCCAGCTTCCCCACGGCCTGCTTGCCGTATCCATAGTCACGGCCACCTTCCCGTCGCTCACGGAGCGAGCGGTGGGCAACGACATGGATGGGTTCGCACGTGAGCTGGGCCGCGCGCTGCGGGGCCTCGCCTACTTTGTCCTGCCCGCGATCGCCGGATACCTCGCCATCGCACCCCAGCTGACCGGACTGCTGCTTAGACATGGGATCACCACTCAAGCTTCCAGCGACCTGGTCGCGGCCATCCTGCGGGCCTGGGCTCCCGGAATCTTCTTCTTTGCGACGTTTTATGCGTTGCTGCGCGGCTTTTACGCCTTGGGCAACACCCGCACCCCCATCACCGTGGAGCAGATCCGCGAGTGGTGCGGCACCGACGGCACCACCATCATCGTCCGACCCATCCTCGACCTGCCGGCCACGACCCGGTGGACTCCTACGAGATCCCCGAGCGCCACCGCCGCCAGGTCACCCTCCGCGACCCCCACTGCGCCTTCCCCCACTGCCACCAACCCGCCACCCGCTGCGACCTCGACCACGCGAAACCCTACGAC
>JAHWKV010000193.1 GCA_019347725.1 Actinomycetota bacterium | reverse complement strand
AGTTGCGATCAACTTCAGAGATGTGCACAAGACCGGTTTCTGCGGGCCCGATTTGAATGAATGCCCCAAAATCCGCCAACCGCGTAACGGTTCCTTCGATTATTGCTCCGACTTCTGCCAATCAAGCCCTCCGGTGCTTAAGCCTTGTGATAACAACCTCCTGTATAAGATATATAAGCGCGTGCCAACTGCGCTGCCGTCGGTTAACGGCTCACAGGATAATCGTACCCTGATAGGCGAGGCTGGACACCCAAATACCCAACGCCGGCGGCAAATGCCGGCGAATTTAATGCTTTAGGAGCTAAAACCCGCTCACTCCAGCCCCAGCTGGTCCTTGATCCACTCGATCGGCCCGCCATCGCCGGGATCGGTTTGCTCCGAGGTAAGCTCTATCGTTTGGACCTGCGGAGGCATGACGAACACTGTGTCCCCAGGCCGCGCCAGGCCCAGCTCCTCACGTACCAGCTTCTCCGCATAGGCCGGGTCGTCCAGCCGGTCCAGCCGGCTCTCCAGGGCCCGGTTTTGCTCAATCAGCGCGGCGAGGTGCTCCTTCTCGACGGCAAGCTGCTGGCGCTGCTCGTAAGCACGGCGGGCCGGCGCCAAGCCGGTAAGGGCCAGGGCGCCGAGCAAGAGCACGACCGCGCCCAGTCGAAAGCGCGACTTTAGCCGGTTCGTGTGCGCCATATGGGGAAAGCCTCACCTCCCGCGTAGCGGGCGTCTGTGCCCAGCGACTCCTCTATACGAAGCAGCTGGTTGTACTTGGCCACCCGGTCCGAGCGTGCCGGGGCCCCGGCCTTTATCTGCCCGGCTCCCCACGCCACCGCCAGATCCGCGATGGTGGCGTCTTCGGTCTCTCCGGAGCGGTGGCTTAGCATGAAGGCGTAGCCGTTGCGGCTGCCCAGCTTGATGGTGCGGGAGGTCTCGGTCAGCGTGCCGATCTGATTGACCTTGATAAGGATGGCGTTGGCGGCGCGGCGCTCGATTCCGGTGAGTACCCGCTCGTAGTTGGTCACGAACAGGTCGTCGCCCACCAGCTGGACGCGCTCGCCCAGCGCCTCGGTCAGGTGCTGCCACCCATCCCAGTCCTGCTCATCCAAAGGATCTTCCATGCTCACGACCGGGAACTTGCCCAGCCACCGCTCGTACAGCTCGGTAAGCTCGGCCACATCCAGTTGCTTGCCCTCTCCCGCCAGGTCGTACTTGCCGTCCGAATACATCTCGGAGGCCGCGACGTCCACCGCCAGAGCCACGTCGTCGCCGGGGGTGTAGCCGCTTTGCTCGATGGCCTCTACCAGCAGGCTGAGGGCCTCTTCGTTACTGCCCAGGTTCGGCGCAAAGCCGCCCTCGTCGCCGACCGAGGTGGACAAACCCTTGGCCAGCAAAACGGACTTGAGCGTCTTGTATACCTCGGCTCCCATGCGAACCGCTTCGGAGAAGCTGGCGGCACCCTGGGGGACGATCATGAACTCCTGGATGTCGAGGTTGTTGTCGGCGTGGGCTCCGCCGTTCAAAACGTTCATCAGCGGCACGGGCAGCAGGTGAGCGTCGGCTCCGCCCAGATAGCGAAACAGCTCCACGCCCAGTTCGTCGGCGGCCGCGTGGGCCACCGCCATGGACAAGGCGGTCGTCGCGTTGGCGCCGACCCGGGACTTGTTGTCGGTGGCGTCCAACTCCACCATCAGCCGGTCGATCTGCCGCTGGCTTTGCACCTCCACACCGACCAGGGCGGGCGCCAGAATCTGATTCAAGGCTGCAACCGCATCGGCCACGCCCTTGCCGCCGTAGCGATCCCCGCCGTCGCGCAGCTCCACCGCCTCGAACTTGCCCGTGGATGCACCGGACGGCGCGGCCGCACGGCCGAACCCGCCGGCAACGGTGAAGACGTCGGCCTCGACCGTGGGGTTGCCCCGGCTATCCAAGATCTCTCGCCCTACAACTGCCTCAATCATCGTCACAACATAACTCCTTTAACAGCGCGCGCGACGTATCCTCATCGAGCTTTAATGAATCCTCTCCCCGGCCGCCTGGCGTGCCCGGGCGGGGCCTTTACTGCGGCTCGGCCTGCTCCAGCAACCGGTTGGAGCGCCGGCGCAGCGCCCCCTCCGGGTCCACGCCCGCTGCCCCGGCCAGAGCCACCGCCTCAAGCAACAGCTCGCCCACGGCCTCCTCGGGGGCCTCACCTTCCAAGCCGCTCGCCAGCTCCTTCAGGCGCTCAACCGTAGCATCGTAGTGGTATCCGGCACCCGAGGCGCGTCTTAACACCTTGTGGGCAAAGATAAGCGCGGGTAGTCCCTTGGGCAGACCGTCGGCGATGGAGGTCCTGCCTTTCTCCGCCTTCTTCTGCACTTCCCAGTTGGAGATCACGTCCGCGGCGCCGTCGACCTTGACCTCCTCGAACACGTGCGGATGCCGGTCGATCAGCTTGTTGACCAGCCCCTGCAAAACGTCGGTGATGTCGAAGTGGCCGTCGTCCTCGGCGATCTCGGCGTGGAAAACCACCTGGAGCAGCAGGTCCCCCAGCTCCTCCTGCAGATCGACCATGTTGCCGGAGTCGATCGCATCGAGGGTCTCATACGCCTCCTCCAGCAGATGCACGGCCAGCGACCGGTGATCTTGCTGTTGATCCCACGGACAGCCTCCCGGCGCCCGCAGGTGCGCCATAACCGCCACCAGCTTCCCGAACCATGGCGCCGACTGCCCGGCTGTGGGGCACTCGGCGATTTGGGGCTCCGGCTGCGCCGATCCGGCGGTGGAAGAGCTCACCGGGGCTTAAGAATTCTCCGCCGCGGCCTGTTGCTCTTCGGTGTCGGCGGGAACCACCGAGCGGGAGATCTTGTCGAAGCGGCCCAGGCGCGGGTTGACGTTGATGCGCGCGTCTTTCAGTGCGTCGTTGAGCCAGTCCTCGAAGGCCTTGGTTTCCTGCTCCACCTGGAGGTTGTCAGCGATGCGCTCCCGGGCTGCCTCCAGAGGCTGGCCTACCTCGAGCAGCTTGACGACGTGATACCCGAAGTCGGTAAGAACCGGCTGGGACACGTCGCCGGGCTCAAGCAGGTTGAACGCAGCTTCCTCCAGCGGGCCCACCAGATCTCCCCGGGACAGATAGCCGAGCTCGCCGTTGTTCACGGCGCTTACGGTGTCCACCGAATGCTCCCGGGCCAGTGCTCCGAAGTCCTCGCCCTCCCTGGCTCGGTTGGCTATGTCCTGGGCTAGTTCCTCATCTCCGGGTCCGGGGGAGCACCTACGGGCTTCCGCGTCGAAGTTCTCGCACACCACGATGTGTGCCACGCGCACCTGCGCTTCGAACTGGGAGCGGTTCAGCTCGTAGAACTCGGCCACCTCTTCCTCGGTGGGGGCGGCGTCCTTGGTCACCTCTTGCTGCACCTGGCTGAAGATCACCTCGCGGCGGATGAAGGTTCTCAAATCCTCGACGGTCAGCCCCTCTGCCTCCATCTGCTCCAAAAAGGCCTCCTCGGACTCGAACTGGGAGCGGATCTCTTGGACTCGCTCCTGTATGGCCGACTCCGACGCCTGGATGCCCATCACCTGCGCCTCCTGCAGGCCGACCTCGCCGCTCAGCCAGGCCAGCGCCTCCTCGCCCGAGCGGTCGAGGCGCCCGCGCACTTGCACCCGCAGGCGCGAGACCGCCTCGGAGAGCTAGCGCGTGCGGGCGGGCCCTTCGGCCAGCCAGAAGGGGATGGTGGGCGGCAGGCCGCCGGCGTCAACCACCCGCACCTTGAGGCCCTCGACCCGCAGCATGCGCCTGCT
>JAHWKV010000192.1 GCA_019347725.1 Actinomycetota bacterium | reverse complement strand
GGAATACCGGCGCCGCGGCGGCAAGTTCATCATTCCGGTGCCCGAGCCGCAGGTCGTCTGACGCCGTGGTGTTCGAGCCGTTCGGCCTGGAGACATTCAAAGAGACCTTCGAGCAAATCGAACAGCACCCGTTCCAGTCTCGAGAACACACCTAAAATAGCCGGCCCGCGGTAGCTTTGAAGCTATGACCTCGCGCACTGCGTGGCGGATCGCCGTCCTATTGGGGGTGCTCCCCTGTTGCTCATCATCGCTTTGGCGGTCTTTTGGCGTATCGACATGGAGCCCTCCGGCGTCGTCGCACGCAACGTCACCCTGGCGGGTGAACCAATCAGTGGGGCAACCGAGAGCGAAGTCGAATCCGAAGTACGTGAGCTGGAACGCCACTATGCCCATGCGACGATCCAGGTTGTTGCGCCGGATGGCGGGTTTACCGCCGGCGCCGCTGAGCTTGATCTGAACCTTCAGGTCGCCCCCACCGTACAGGCCGCTCTTCAAACCGGGAAGACCGGCCCGGCGATCAAGCGGTTCGGTAGCTGGCTGAGCTCGTTCTTCTCGCCAAGGGCGGTCGACGTACATATCTCTTTCGACGAAACCGAGGTCTTCGCTCTGGTCAGTGAGAGGGATCCGGGGCCGCGCTCCGAGCCCCGAGAGCCCTCCATCGAGTATTCGGAGGGTGAGCTGCAAGCAGTAGCGGGCCGGCCCGGCAAAGGCATCGACGCCCACGAGGTGATCGAGCGATTGCCGGAAGCCGCCGATGCCGGTGAGCCGGTACGTGTGGAGGTGGCTCGGGGAGTCGTCTACCCGCGCTTTACCGAGGAGCAGGCGCAAAAGCTGGCACAAGAGGGTGAGAGGCTAACCGCGGGCGGCCTGCGAGTAACCGACGGCGCACACAGCGCCGACATCTCGGCGAAACGGCTGCGTTCGTGGCTGGGTTCCCAAACGACCGGCTCCGGCCTGGAGCTCGTCGTGGATACCGAAGCCACCATCGAAGGTTTGAAGGCGTTGATGCCCCAGGTCGACCGACAGCCGGTTGACGCAACGTTCACCGTGGTTGACGGACAGGTGAACATCGTACCGGGCCAAGCCGGCTTGGCTTGCTGCGACGATGAAGCCGCGCAGATCATCGAACAGGCGCTGCTCAACGAAACTGCCGGCCGGATCGAACTGCCCCTGGCCCAGGTACAGCCGGAAGTCACAGAAGAGGATCTGGAGGAGATGGGCGTCACGCACCTGGTCTCATCGTTCACAACCAACCACCAGCCGGACCAGCCGCGCGTGGAAAACATCCACCGGATCGCCGATTTGGTGCGTGGGCAGGTAATCCATCCCGGCGAGTCATTCTCCGTTAACGAGTTCATCGGCCCGCGCACCAAAGAGAAGGGGTTCGTCGTCGATGGGGTCATAGAAGACGGCGAGTTCACCGAGTCGGTAGGCGGCGGCATCTCCCAGTTCGCCACCACATTGTTCAACGCGGCGTTTTTCGCCGGCCTCGACTTCCCCCAATACCAGTCCCACAGCATCTACATTTCGCGCTACCCATACGGGCGGGAAGCGACCCTTTCCTTCCCACAGCCGGACCTCGAGATCGCCAACCCCAACCCGGCCAGCGTGCTGATATGGACTACCTACACCGACTCCAGCATCACAGTGAGCCTGTACTCCGCTCCCTGGGCCGAGGTGTACCAGACGGATCAGCGCAGATCTAGCCGTGGCCCGTGCACGCTGGTGCGGACCGAACGTACCCGCATCTACCCTGCCGAGGACAGGTCGGTAACCGACCAGGTCATTGCGTTGTACCGGCCGGCGGAGGGCGTCGACTGCCGTTAGGTGCGGCCCTCATTACTGCTGCCGGCTTGCTCCGACGGTGCGGACGCCAGCAGTGCAGATACCTCCTCGTCGGATACTTGGGTAAAATCCCGATACCACTGGCCCACGGCCATGAAGTCGGGCGGAGTTTGCAGTGCCACCACCCGGTCGGCCACCTCTTCTAGGGACTCCACAGCTTGCCGGGGGGCGACCGGCACGGCCAGCACGACCTGCACGGCTTGCAGCTGACGCACGACCCCGACGGCTGCGCCGGCGGTAAAACCTGTGGCCAGGCCATCGTCGACCAGGATCGCGGTCCGCCCCTTTAGCTTCACCGGAGCGCTGCCGCGCCGATACCTTTCGACACGACGGTCGACCTCCGCCCCTTCTCGCCTGGCTATATCTTCGATCTGCTCATCGGCCACTCCGAGCCTGGCAATCAGCTTGGTGTTCAGTACCCGTACGCCCAGCTCACCCACGGCGCCGATACCGAGCTCCGGCTGACCGGGGCACCCGAGCTTGCGAACGACCAGGACGTCGAGCGGAGCCCCCAACTCCCGGGCCACCGCCGCCGCCACCGGCACTCCCCCTCGGGCCAGGCCTAGCACGGCGGGCTTCTCCAGAGAAAGCTCTCGAAGCTCTTCGGCGAGTTGCCGTCCGGCCTCCGACCGGTCTGCAAAGATCATGGACTACCCATCAGTCTCGCGCCTGCGACCGGCTATCTGCGCTCGGCGACCAAGCAGTGCGACAGGTAGACGTTCCAGCGGCGCTGAGCCAGCCGCACCAGCCACGGCACCATGTCCGCCTCCTCCAAAATCCGAAACTCCGACCGCAGAGCGGAGCGCGTGAAAGCAGGACCGCCCCGAGCAAAGGCGGAGTCGCCGTCGCCGGCGGCATCCGCCCAATAAGGCGTCGACAGCAGCAACAGACCCTGAGAGCGAACCACGCGTGCGAATTCGACGAACAGGAGCGTGGGGTCGGGTACGGCACACAGGACGTTTAAGGCAGCCAGCCCCGGCGCCTGACCGTCGGCCAACGGCAGTCCGGTACCGTCCGCCACGGCGAAGTCCAGGTTGGCCTGCACCTTCTGCGGCTCCAGCGGCCGGTCGATGAAGCTGCCTTTCTCCGTCTCCAGTGCGTAGTGCTCGATCGGGCACGGGCTGGACAAGAAGTAGCGCCGCGCCGTCAGCACTGCAGTGAAGGACCAGTCCAGACCCATCGAATAGACGTAGTCCCCGGCCATCTGAGCCGCTCCCCACCCGATTCCGGCGCCCACTTCCACCATTAGCTCACGGCCGCCGGACTGGTGGCGCCCGGCTGCGTCCAGCAGGAAGCGGTAGGGGTCCGGTCCTCCCGCACCGTACTGCCCGACCAGGTCTCGCCACCATCCCCCGGCGAGGCCGTACGTCAAAGACTCGCGATCGCCGTGGACCTGAAGGTACGGCGAAACGGTCCAGCTCAGATCATCCTCGACAGCCGGCGGCGGGCCCGCGTGCCCAATGTGAGCGCTGGCGATCCCCAGATACTCGAGCATCCTTCGAGATATCTCCACACCGGGCAACCGGCGCTCCCACTGCTGGATCTCGGTCCAAAACCCCCAAAGGTACTCTTGGAGATCAGCGACGAGCAGAGCTACGCCCAAGATCACCGGATAGCCGGCCCCGCAATCCCGGCAGCGCAGTATCCCCTCGATGAGCTCCGATCCAAGCGGCTCCGTGGTGGATGAAAGTTCGTAATCGACCAGCAGTCCACCGTTGCACCGCGGCACCGGACACGCCAGCCGCTCCAGGCTCTCCGTGAGGGCGTCGGTGTCTCCCGGCGGGAGGACCAGCCCTTCGCGCCCGTGCTCGGCCAGATGGGGCAGGTTCCCCAGGCGCCACCCCACCACCGGCAGGCCTTC
The DNA here is from genome assembly GCA_019347725.1 of Actinomycetota bacterium. Taxonomy (GTDB): domain Bacteria; phylum Actinomycetota; class CADDZG01; order JAHWKV01; family JAHWKV01; genus JAHWKV01. Next base: position 63 of record JAHWKV010000192.1, on the reverse strand, counting down.
GGCCATCGCCTCCCCGTACACCGTGCCGTACGGCTCCTTCCGGCTGGGGAGCACGAAGGCGTC
>JAHWKV010000191.1 GCA_019347725.1 Actinomycetota bacterium | reverse complement strand
GGATCTTCAGGGCCGGCCACTTCTGCAGCATGCAATCGATGCTGCAGAGGGGGCCGGCCTTTTTGACGTCCTGATTGTGCTCGGCCATCGGGCCGACGACGTGGCGGTTGCAGTCACCATGTCCGAGGGAACTCGAGTGGTCGTCAACCCCGATTACGCCGAAGGTCAGGCGACGTCGCTTCGAACCGGCTTGCAGGCGGCCGATCCCAAGTCAAAGGCGGCAATCGTCTTGCTGGGCGACCAGCCCGCGGTGGACGCGGTCAGCCTACGCGCTTTGGTCGACGCCTACGAGCGCACTGAATCGCCCATAGTGCAGGCGGCTTACTCCGGCCGGCCGGGACACCCCGTACTGTTCGATCGATCGTTGTGGGCCGATCTAGAGGCAATAGAGGGCGATAAGGGAGCGCGGGACCTACTTAAGAACAACCCTGAATGGATCGTCAAGGTGGAGTTAGGTGGTGAGGTGCCAAGGGACCTGGACACCTGGCAGGACTATGAGCGCCTCAAGGAAGGTTTCACAGAACCCTAAGGTTGGGCGTCATGAGCCGGCGCTGGCCGCTCTTCTTCGCCCACTCCACCTACCCTGGCCGCGACGACAACGGCCACAAGTCCAAACACTGCGAGCACAACCGGAACGGCCACGTCCCCCGAAGGGGCCCCGAGCTCGCTGGTTAGCGGGCCCCCCGGCCAGGGCCACAGGATTCGCACGGAGCCAAGCATTAGGCCGATCATGGCCGCCACCACGGAGTCGTGATAGCGGTCGATCAGCCAGAAAAGCAACCGGCTGAGCAGAGCCAGGCCCAGAACGCACCCTGCGACGAACAACACAATCGGCAGTACCAATCGGTCGTTAACGGCCCCTAGCACCGTGTCGTACATGCCCACAACCAGCAGCATGAACGATCCCGAGACTCCCGGCAGGATCATGGCGCTAATTGCCAGGGCGCCGGACGCGGGATACGCCCAAAGGGCCACATCCGCCGCGTCTGCGGCAGGGACGTGCGTTTCGGTCACCAAGCCGAGGGCTAGAAATGTAACCAACGCGCTCACGGCAGCGATGATCGTCGTCCTCGGACCCGGCCTGCGTATCATGCTGAAGGCGATGACGACCGACCCCAAAACAAGACCGAGAAAAAGCCCGCCCATCCGAACCGGCACAGTTTCCAGCAGGTGTTCTACAGTCGAGGCCAGGGCTAGAACCGCCAGGAGTATGCCCCCCAACAGGGGTAGGAGAAGGGCCCAGTCCAGGCCGCGCAGCGCCGCCGTGGAACGCCCCGTTCTCAGGCTGAGTACGACGCGGGTGGCATCGCGGATCGCTGTGATGAGGCGGGGATAGATGCCACAGGCCAGCGCCACCGTACCCCCCGACACGCCGGGGACGAGATCGGCCGATCCCATGAGGAACCCAAAAAACAGGTGTCGTCCGATGCGTCGCTCGCGGCCGGACCCGGAAAGGGGTTCGGATTCGGGTGACGCGTTGCCGTGGTCCGCTCCCATCGAGCTGGTGAAATGCAGCACTAGCAGCTACGACTTGCTGTCGCCACCCTTTGTCTCGTTCTGATCGCCGGACTCGCGCGATTCTCGATCGGCAGAGGCGCCTTCGGCCGGCGCACCTTTGTCATCATTGCTGGACTCCGCCCCATTTGCATGATCGGCGGCCGCTGCATCTGCGCCGGCGACATGGTCCCGTTTGGGCGCCTTTGAGGAACCCTTGGTTTTGCGCTTAGCCTTGCCGGGTTGCGCCTTCGTGGTTGGCTTGGAAGTCGACGCATTCGGAGGCTTCTGTGCAGACAAAATCCCCGCAAACCATAGATTGCGTACATGGGCGCGCCACTGCAGGCGAGCGCTGATCATGTTCTCGTGGAGCACTTTGGTCCGGAGCTTGAGCGCTCGTAGGAGGACGGCACCCGGATACAGCGCGGCCGTAACCATGTACAGGTGCCGTGCCGAGCGGAGCATGTAGGGCGTGATGTCCTCGAGCAGAACGTTCTCGAAGCCGGCGTCGGCGGCGTACCCGGTGATCTCCTCCCGGGTTGCCAGGTCCTCGATGGCCCAGCCTCTTAGCCAGTCACTGAAAAGCTTTTCATCCTTGGCGTCGTAGGGGCGACGGGGCCGGAACCAGTCCTCCATCACCATGCGGCCGCCGGGTTTTAGCAGCCGGTAGGCCTCGGCGCAGAAGGCATCCTTGTGGATGGTGTGGCAGACGCTCTCCTGTGCCCAGATTATGTCGAAGCTCTCGTCCGGGAAGGACGTGGCAATGAAGTCCTCCTGCTGGAAGGTGCACTGGTCCTCAAGGCCTTTGGCCTTGGCGTACCGGCGAGCCCTCTCCAGCTCATTTGCGGAGAGGCTGATCCCTACCGTGTTGACGCCGAATGTGCGCGCCAACCACATTGACGAGCCGCCAATGCCGCAGCCGGCATCCAGTACCCTCTCGCCGGGCTTCGGGTTCACCCGAGCGGCGACCTGGCGGTTCATATTCGTCAGGGATTGAGAGTGGTTGCGGGTGTCCGGCTCCCAATAGCCGAAGTGTTTGGCCAGGTTGCCCCGGTCCAGCCAGATCACGCGATAGTCAAACCAAGACCCGTCGTAGTAGTCGACTACTGCTTTGCGGGTAGCTGAATCAGTGGATTTGATGGCCAATTGCGTAAGTCCTTACTTGTGCGCCGGTGGTTCGGTGATTGTCATCAAGTCTAGCCCAAACGCAAAACCCCCCACCCGGCCGGGTGGGGGGTTTTGCTGAAGCTGTGTCTAGCGCCGGTAAGCGGCGGGCTCGGAGTTGATCTTGTGAGCAGCCCACTGAACGGCCTTGACAATGTTCTGGTAGCCGGTGCACCGGCAAAGGTTGCCGGAGATTGCCCAGCGAATCTCGTCCTCGGTCGGATTGGGGTTCTCGTCCAGGAGCGCTTTGGAAACGAGCATCATGCCGGCCGTGCAGAAACCGCACTGGAGCCCGTGCTCCTCGGTGAAGCCCTGCTGCACCGGGTGCAGCTCGCTGGCCAATCCCATGCCCTCGACGGTCATGACGTCGTGGCCGTCGGCCATGACTGCAAGATACGTGCAGGACTTGATGGGCTGACCGTCCAGCAGGACGGTGCAGCAGCCGCAGCTGGTGGTGTCGCAACCCATGTGGGTTCCGGTAAGGCCCAGGACCTCCCGAATGAAGTGGGTGAGAAGGAGTCGGGGCTCGATCTCCGTCGTGTACTGCTCCCCATTGACGGTTACCGTCGTTTGCTTAACTTGCACTGTGTCCTCCTTGAGATCTATGCGTAAGTCTAGGTCCTGTAAAGCCCGGCTTTGATTAAGCGGCCCGCAGACCGGCTGCCTGGCTCAGAGCCCGCACAGTGAAGACACGGACGATCTCACGCTTGTACTCGGCGCTTCCCCGGTGGTCGGACTTCGGCTCGCAGGAATTGGCTGCCTCGCGAGCTGCCTGGTCGATCGTGCCCTGGTTGAGGTTAGCTCCCATGAGAACCGACTCAGCACCTGTGGCCTTGATGTTGGCGGCGCCCACACCCGTTAGGGCGATGCCTGCCTTGGAAACGGTGCCACCGCTCATTTCCAGGGAGACGGCTACGCCTGCGCCGGCGAGGGCACCGGCGGCGACGCGGATTTCGAAGTCGTCGACGGAGCGGCCGGTGCGTTCGGCGAGGAGGGAGGCGATCATGTCGATGCCACGTTCCAGTTCGACGCCGATGGCGGGGCGGAGTTCGGGGACGTGGTAGAGCAGGGCCTGACGTTCTTGCTCGAAAGCTATTTCCTCCGGGGTCAGCGTCGCGTAGACCGCGTTGATCGCGTT
>JAHWKV010000190.1 GCA_019347725.1 Actinomycetota bacterium | reverse complement strand
TCAGCGATCCCGCCCCTGCGAGGAGTCCGAGACCTCCGGGACAGCCGGCTTCACGCCGAGGATCGCGTCGATGGCGGCCTGGCTGAGCTGGCCTTCGCTCTCACTCGCGGCGACGATGAGGCTGGTCGTCAGCTCGACCTCGTTGAGGAGCTCGCCGTCCTCGAGCGTCAGGGTCAGCCGGTCATGCTTGTGATGGTCCGGCTCGTCTCCCGACCACACCAGGTGCCCGGTCATCCCGAAGTGAAGCACCAGGCTGGCCTGGCCCGCGGGACACACCAGCCACTTGCCGTGGCGCTCGGGCTTCTGCAAACGGTTGCCACTCAGAGCCCGGCCCAACCCCTGGGGAGTGGTATTGCGCAGTACGTCGGGCTCGGCGTTCACCTGCTCCACCCGCTTTCCGGTGCCGTAGCGGTCGAAAAACCGCCGGAACCCCTCTACATCGGGCAGCTCGGGCATGCGGCCTCACAACTCGGAAGCGCCGGATCCATCCTCGACCTGCGATGGCGCCGGGCGTCCTACCAGGGCAGCGCGGGTATTGCGAGCTACCGCATCACCGGTCGAACCCAGCACCGCTTCTTCGACCGGATTCAGACCGCTGGACCCGACCACGACGAGGTCGTAGCCCTCGCGATGAGCTTCGTCGAGGATCACCCGGCTGGTGGGGCCGCCGACCGCCAGCTCCTCCTCCACGCGAAATCCCTCAGCACGGAATCTTGCCGCTTCTGCCTGCGCAACCGAGCGGGCGGCTTCCTCGGAACGGAGGGCTTCCTCGGCCAGATAGTTCTGCACCTGACTGGCTCCCTCCAAGTCGCCTTCGGGCCGGGAGATGGGCGGAAGAACCTCAGCCGCCGTCTGGGCCACACTGAGGACCGTTACAACGCATTGAGAGGGGTCGGCGAACTGTCGCAGCCGCTCCGCCGCCGCCTCAGCCGCCGGCGAGCCGTCGCTGGCAACCAGCACCCGGACGGGCTCGGCCCTCCTGCGCAATTCGTGCACAACGAGCACCGACGCGCTGGTCCGGTGCAAGACATACCTGCTGGTGCTTCCCAAAAGCAGCTTGTCGAACCATGAGTGCTCGCCCGCGCCCACAAGCACCAGATCAAAGTCGTCGGACTCCGCGATTTCGACGATCCGCTTCTTGGTGTTGCCCTCGTCCACACGAGCCGTCACCTGGAACTTGGCATCCTCCAGCCGGCGGGTCGCTTCGTTGGCCACCGTGTAATGGCGATCGCGGACGTCAGACAACATCTGCGGGGGAACCAAGGGTTGCCCCGCACCTTGCGCCTTGAAAGGCGAAACGGACAGCACCGTTAGATCTATCGCCTCCCTGTCGGCGACCACCTCGAGCATGGCCAAAGCTGCGTTGGATGATTCAGAGCCGTCGGTGGCAAACAGAACCCGCATCGATCCCCCTGTCTCGCAAGATTTATCAAACCATTAAGGGCGGCGCCCTAGGAGTGATTTTCCCGAAGTGGATAAAGCTAATCCCGCGGCGGGCTTCGTTAGCTTGCCGTTATCGGCAGATACGGGCATATTTGCCGACATAGAATTGGAACCGTTCGCAACCATGGAGGCCCCTTGCTCTATCCCCAAACGGCCGATGCAGTGCAAACCCGGGAAGCCATCGTGGACATGGCATCGCAACTGGCTGCGATGATCCGGCCACCGGCCGATATGTCTGAGCGCATACCCAAAGCCGACTGGAGCGTGGGAGAGGCGGCCGCGCACCTGGCTTACGCCAATCGAATCTTCGCCGATCTTGCGAGAGGTCTAACGGTTGTGCACGGCGACGGAACCCCGGAGAGCCTGGCTGCCGCCAACGCCGACGCTTTAGCCCGGTTTCCCGAGCGCTCTGGAGCTCGGTCGGCAGATGAGATACAGGACGCGGCCCGCGAGCTGGCGGAGCTTCTGAGGGCCGGGGATAAGTCCGCGATGATCGACACCCCGATGGGGCCAATGCAGTTGCAGATCCTCGGCTCCTACACTCTTGCCCACATGATCATGCACGGCGTAGCCATGGCCAAGGCGCTCGGTCAGCCCAACCCCATGAGACGCGGTCACTTACGGTTGATGCTGCCCTTTTTTGCCTACGCCATGCCCAAGGTATTGGACGAAAACAACGTCGGGAACCTCAATGCCTGTTACCTGATGCACTTTCGCGGCGGACCGGATCTGGCCTTGATATTCGACGGCGGCAACCTCACGGTTGCCTCGGCGCCAACCCGCCGCGTCGACTGCCACGTGCTCGCCGACCCCGTGGCGTTTGTCCTGGTGGTTACACGCCTGCAGAGTCAGTACACGGCTATAGCGAAAGGGCAACTGCTGACCTGGGGCCGCAAGCCCTGGCTGGCCCTGCGCCTCGTCGGCTTCTTCAACGTTCCTTAGCGGGAATCGGAGGAGGCCGTCTCACCTTCCTTAAGTACCGCCTGGGCGGCGGCCAAACGGGCGACCGGCACCCTAAACGGTGAGCAGGATACGTAGTCCAGACCGCTGGCGTGACAGAACTCCACCGAGGCGGGGTCGCCTCCGTGTTCGCCGCAGATGCCTACCTTGAGGTCGGCCCGCACCCCTCTGCCTTCCTTGACGCCGATTTCAATCAGCCGGCCCACGCCGGCCTCGTCGATCGACTCGAAAGGGTTGACCTTCAAGATGCCCGCCTCCAGATAGCGGGTCAGGAACTTGCCTTCAACGTCGTCCCGGGAGAAACCGAAGGCGGTCTGGGTCAGGTCGTTGGTGCCGAACGAGAAGAACTCCGCAAGCTCGGCCAGCTCGCCGGCCACCAGCGCCGCGCGAGGCAGCTCGATCATAGTGCCGATCAACACATCGATGTCCTGCCCCTGCGCCGCCAGAACCTCGTCGATGATCTGCCGGGCATCTTTGTGCATGAACTCCAACTCTTCGCGCACGGCCACCAGCGGGATCATGATCTCGACGATAGGCTCCTTGCCGGCCGCCTTGACTTTGCACGCCGCTTCGATAATTGCCCGCACCTGCATGGAGTACAAAGCCGGCTTGACGATACCCAGCCGCACTCCGCGCATACCAAGCATCGGGTTGGACTCCTCCAGGCGCACTACGCTGGCCAGCAGCTTTTTCTTCTGGGCGATTTGGCCGGACACGGAGAAGCCGCCGTTTACGACCTTGGACTCAATCTCGACGTCACGTTCCTCCCAGTGGAAGTGCGTCACCGCACTTTGGGCCACGGCTGTTGCCTTGTCAAAAATCTCCAGCCCCTGGATCTGCAGCTCCAACTCCTTGGAAGAGGGCAAGAACTCGTGCAGCGGCGGGTCCAACAGCCGGATCGTCACCGGCAGCCCACTCATCGCGCTTAAGATCCCGACGAAGTCTTCCCGCTGCGTTTCCAGCAGCTCGTCGATGGCGGCCTGCTCCTCGGAGTCGTCCTCAGCCAAAATCATCCGTTGCACGGTCGGCAGCCGGCTGCCCAGAAACATGTGCTCCGTGCGAGCCAGACCAATCCCCTCGGCGCCGAACTCGCGCGCCTTAGCCGAATCATCCGGCGTATCCGCGTTGGCACGCACCATCATCCGGCGGATCCGATCGGCCCACTCGAGAATCGTCACGAGGTTGCCCGACAGCTCGGGCTCTATGAGCGGCACCTCACCCAAAGCCACCTGGCCCGTGGTTCCGTTGATCGCCACGATGTCGCCCTGGCTGACCACCTTCCCCCCAACGGTGAAATGTCGCCGGTCCAAATCGATCTTGAGCGATTCCGCTCCGCACACGCACGGCTTGCCGGCGCCTCGGGCCACCACCGCAGCGTGCGAGGTCTTGCCGCCGCGCG
>JAHWKV010000018.1 GCA_019347725.1 Actinomycetota bacterium | reverse complement strand
CCTGCTGGCGCCTAGGCCACCGACGGCAGAGCTTGTGCCTCAATCTGAAGCTCAATCTACCGGCCCACCAGAACGCCTCCGGCCTCCAGGGCCCGGTTCCAAACCAGACCGAAGTCTTCCCGATCGATTCGCGACCGCGCCTCAAAGGCCATCCTCGGCTGGCCGTCCGGATCGGTAACCGTACCCAGATAGTCCAGGTCCAGGCTCACCGGGCGGGTTACGCCCCGGATGGTCAGATCGCCGCACAGGCGGCAGTTGCGCGGACCGCACAGTTCGAGACCCGTGCTCCGAAAATGCATGTGCGGGTGGTTGTCGGCGTCCAAGAAATCGTCCGACCTCAGATGTGCGTCGCGCAACGGCTCGCCGGTATCGATGCTCGCCGTCTCCACGGTCACGTCCACCTGCGCTCCCAAGGGTGAACGTCCTACAAAGACGCTGCCCGAGACCTGCTTGAAACCGCCCCTAACCTTGGCGACCATCAGGTGCGGCGCCACGAATCCGACACTGGTGTGCGCGGGATCAATGGTCCAGTGGCGAGCAATCGAAAGCGGTTCCAGCCGCCGTAGCGGCTCGGTGTTGCTGGCCAGGCGTTGAAGAAGATCTCGATGACGAATTCTGTACACACCTCGATCTCGATGCACGCCCAGTTGCCGCGCCCAGCGCCGGTCCAGCGTTACCCAGCGGTTGGGTTGGTCCAGGGGTAGGAGGCGGTTGGAAAACCGCTCATACGAATCTGTCGTCATAGGACAAACTCCTTCTCAATAGCACGCGGATAATCCTAGTTTTCAGGATCGGAGATTGGAGATTACGGAGCCGGTTATGTCGCGCGAGCCGTAGCTTCGCACGGCGACCAGTCACCTTGAGCTGGCAGTCATCAAAATCGACTTATTCGCCAACTCTCTCCAGTGTCCGCGACGGTGCTCATGATGTAAAGCACCAAAATCAACACAGCGGCGGGCAGCCGTGTGCAAGCTACTGCAAGGTGCCGATGTCCTCCTCCGAGATGTCCAGCTCCTCCCACGACGCCGCTAGCGCGGCCCGCACTTCATCGCCACCGCCGGCAGCGGCCGGCTCGTTGCTCAGGTGGAGGATTGCGTTGACCGCTTCTACATCGGCGCCGGCGTCGGCCAGCAGGTTCTCAATTACCCGGAAGAAGGCGTAGCCCTCGGCCTGATGCACCCGAGCTGCTTCCTCATCCCCCTCTTCGACATCCTCTGCAGCCACGTCTGCATACTTCACCGTCGCCTGCGAGTAGATGATCGCCAGGTTCCGCAGGATCTCGTCCGCAGCCGCCTGTGCGCCGTCGGCATCCTCTTGGAACAGGTCGTCACGCCCGTCGTTCATCGCTTCCAGGATCGCCGCATTGGCCAAAGCGGTCTGCTCGGCGTTGTTGGTCCCGAAATCATCCGCCCGCTTCTCACCGGTCACATACGGGGCGCAGTCGCGGTCGGCGCCGAAGTAAAACGCCCACGCCTCATCCCAGTTGTGCGGCGCCCCCTCGGCCGGGTCGAAATCTCCGTCGGCCGCCTTGTCCAGCGCCGAGTTCAGCTCATGTACCATCCACGCCACCATGACCTGATTCTGTATACCCTTTTGGACGCCCTGACGCCGCACTGCGGCGGATTCGCCTTCGAACGGCCCGGTGCCTTCGAGCGCAGCCCGTACAAATCCATCTAGCGGAGTGGGCTCTTCGTAGTAGCCATCGAGTCCGTGGTTGCGGTCCTCACTTGACGCAAACCCACCGATGGAGCGCACCGACCCGTCGGAGTTAACCGAGTTCTTGCCGTCCTCGTACATCTCGGCGATGGCGGTGAAGTCGATTTCGTCGGCGTCCAAGAGCTCGTTGATCTCGCATACGTCCTCCACTACCAGCCGGTGAGCATCGACGTTGGATGCGTACTGGTAGCCGCCATCGGCGTCGGTGGCCGACCCGTCGGCGCTGCCCGTCGCCGTGCCGGTGCCTGTGCCCGTACCGGTTGCGGTGCCCGTGTCGCCCTCAGGGGCGGTTTCTGCGTTGCACGCAACAAGACCCATCATTGCGGTCAGCAACAGCGCAACGACACGAAGCAGGGGGCGTTTGGACATAATCGAGAACCTTTCGTTCATGAATTTGTATAACCTAAAGTGACGGAACAGCTGGCACAAGATTCTATGTAAGTACAGCCTAATAAAACAAATCAGCCATGCTTAAACCCCGTAGATTTGGCGTCCAGGGCGCTTTGATCTTTGTCGATAGAGACGGTGGATGCTCCTGGGCCGCGCAGCTCGGCCAGCGCCAACGTGAAGGCGCCGGCGCCCGATCCTAGGTCGGCTCACACGGCCGGTCCGGGTGAGACTCCCCGGCGCAGCAAGTCGAGATGATCGCGATGGTCCACGGCCTAAGGGCCTGGAGTCGGACTCGATCTTGCCAAGGAATTTTCCTATTCGAGCGCGGCGATCAGCTTGGCGGCGATAGGCGCCGCCACCCGGCCCCCTACTCCCCCGTCTTCCACCAGGATGGCGAACGCCAAGTCGTCGGTGAAACCTATGAACCAGGCGTGAGTCTTCGGCGGAGTCTCGTCGCCGAACTCCGCAGTGCCGGTCTTCCCGCCAACTTCCACGCCCGGCACCTGAGCCGCTCGACCGGTTCCTTCAGCCACCACCTGGACCATAAGCTCCCTCAGCGTCTGTCCGGTCGCCGGATCGAGAGCTTTTCGCTCCGACGCCTCGGCTTCGGTCAATAGTTTTGGAGGTTGCCAGCCGTCGGCTGCGATCGCCGCCGCCACCGTGGCCATATGCAGCGGGCTGGCCAGCACCCGGCCCTGTCCGATGGTGGCGGCGGCCTTCTCGGTAACATCGTTGGGTTGGGGAAAGACCGCCTTGGCCACGTTGAGCGGAAAATCAAAGTTCTCCCCGAAACCGAACCTCTTAGCGCCCTCGATAAGTTGTTCGGACTCCACCGCTGAACCCAGCTCGATGAAACCCGTGTTGCAAGAGTGCACAAAAACCTGCCGGAAAGTCGTTACGCCCAGGGCCTCTCCTTCGAAATTGCGAAAGGCCCTGCCCCCGACCTCGGTCTCTGCCGGGCACGGCACCTGCTGATCTACTGTCACCCCGGAATCCATCAGGGTTGCTGAAAACACGACCTTGAACGAAGAGCCCGGCGGATAGCGACCGCCGAACGCGCGGTTGAACTCGCCCAGGGGCCGGCTCACGGCGGCTCGCACGTCAAAGCTGGTCGAATCCACCACCACTACTGCCGCGGGCTGCTCGATTCCCTCCAGCGCCGCCTCCGCCGCCTGCTGGATGGGAACAGACAAGGTGGTGGCCAGGTCCTCGGACGGCTGACCCTCGTCGCTTACCAGCACCTCATCGTCGGCCTCTGGGTAGGTGATACGCAACTCAAGGGTCGGGCGGCCGGCTAAGCGGCCTTCAAATACCTGTTCCAGACCCGTTCGCCCAACCAGGTCTCCTCTGCGATAAATCTCGCCCCGGTTCTCCAGGCCCTCGGCCGTGATCTCCCCGACAGAGCCGATTACGTGCCTGGCGAACTCCTCGGACGGCGGCTGGCGATCCTGCTTGCTCTGGAACACCAGTCCCGGGACCGGGTAGATGATGGGCCTTAGCTCCTCGAACCTGTCGGCCGGTATCTCCACCACCGGCAGGAACCAGTCCTCACGTAGACCCGGCCGGTCGAGCGCCGCGTTGACCTCCGCCGGGTCCACCTCCAGGTTGTCCACCAGCGCCTGAATCATGGCGTCCCGATCGGTGATCCGCTGCGGCTCGATCCCCACTACCACCACATCGCGGTACTCGGTGATGGGCTGACCGTCCAAGGCCAGGATTCGGCCCCGCTCCGGCCAGCTACGGGTTCGCCGGAAGCGGGCGTCGTAATCGAAGTCCGGGTGAATCGTGGTGGGTGCCCACACAACCCTCCACCGTTCCTCATGCCGCTCCAGCTCCAGCTCGCTGCGGTAGGTAAACTCGCCCAGTTCCTCCAGCGCCCACGTCGCCGTGAAGGCAGCGTCGGCTAGGTCGCCGTCCTCGGTAACCTCGTCGAGTTCGAATGAGTATTCGGTGGCGCCCATATCCTCGGGAATAGACTCGTAAAGCTCGGCGAGCCGGGCGGGCTCGCTTAGCGAGATGTCTTCCATAAACTCGTAGTCGCCGTCTTCCCAAGCCTCAAGGTAGGCGCGCGCCGCGGCATCGGGCTTGGCCTGGTTCTGGGTGTAGAAATAGGCGCCTCCGGCCCCGGCAATCGCCAGTACCGCAACCGCCGCTGTGATCAGAGCGTTCTTAGCACTCACACCAGGCGCCGGGGGACCTTGTGCTGCCAGTTGTCCGAGTAAACCCGTACTCCCCCCTCGTAGGCGTCCAGCTCCGCGGTGACGTGAAAATCGTTCGGGTCGGAGGTGAGCACGGTCCGGGTGCGCACCTCCGTGGACCAGTCATCACGCGCCAAGCCCCGGATGGTGTACGTCTCGCCGCGCACGGATGAGAAGTCTTCCGCTACGTAGCTGTACCACTCCTGCGTCCGGCGCCGCATGTCCAAATCGATTTCGTCGATGAACATGTGCCCGTCGTGACGCACCACCTCCAGCACCGATTCGTCGCTCGCCAAGTTGCGGATCACCCGCCAGTTCTCCTGGGGAGGGTGTCTGGATACGCGGTCGAGCGGCGGCGCACCTTCGGGCTCGTCGAAGTTACGCAACTCCGCGTCCTCGGAGCGTTCCGGGCGCACCGGCAGGTGCAGCAGGCAACCCGCCGGGTAGATCACCAGCTGAGTGGGCTCAGGAGGCGGCCAGGCCAGCGGGAAGTAAGACGTGGAGATCGACAAACGCAATCGGTGGCCCTCGGAAAAACGCTGAGCAACGCCGTTGAGAGGCAACTTCACGCGGTAGCGCTCCCCCGGCTCTACCGCTTTGGGTTCCGCGTGGCCGTCGCGATGGGCAAGATTTAAAAGGCCGTAAGTGACGCGAGTTGTCGCGCCGTCGGGAAAGACGTCCGATAGCCGCACGGCCACCATCGCCACGGGGCGATTGGCCTCTACCTCCAACTCGACCGTGGCCATGCCCAGCATCTCCAGCGGCTCCGGCAGCGCCTCCGACTCGAACACAAGCGCCCCACCGTCTTCCTGCCGCTGATCACCGGGAAGATCCGGGGTCGCAGCGTCGGAAGAACACCACTTTCCGGCAAAAAGGCCCAGGCTCAAAGGGGACTGAATCGACATCGGGCTGGGCTCCGACTGGTAATCCGGTTCCCGATCCAACGACGAGCGCCCGAACCAAAAGCGCTGGATCTCAACGCGCTGCGAAGGCCACTCGTACTCAGCGACCCAGCGCCCCGGACGCGTGTCGTAGACCGCATGCTGGGGTCGGGCAGGATCCTGCATCCAAGCACGTAGAAGCGGCTCCCGCTCTACCCCCGTGTCGCTCTTTTTCAGCCAATGGTCAAACCAGCGCAAGACCTCCTGGAGGAACCCGATGGCGGGTCCGGGAAAACCGAAGTGCGGATACCTGTGGCTCCAGGGGCCGACCAAGCCCAGACGGGGACACTGAAGATGTTTGATCAGACGGAACACTGCATTCGAGTAGCCGTCGGCCCAACCGCTCACCGCCATCACGGGAGCATCGATTGCACCGTAGTCCTCGGAAACCGAGGTAGCCCGCCAGTATTCGTCCCGCCATTGATGCTCCAGCCATTTCAACAGCCACAGTCCGCTTCCTGATAGCCGCTGCATCCACAGATCTCGCCATTTGTCTCCCACGAGCTCGGGATCGGGCGGCAAAGAGTTGAACGCAAACATGGTCGTAGCCTCGGAGAGGTTGTCTCCGAGCAGGCACCCGCCCATGTAGTGCATGTTGTCCACGTAGGTGTCGTCGGTGGCGCACACGGCCACGACAGCGCCCAGAGCCGGCGGGCGGCGGGCGGCAATCTGCAAGGCGTTGAACCCGCCCCAGGAGATGCCCATCATGCCCACGGAACCGTCGCACCACGGCTGCGCGGCGATCCACTCTATAGCCTGCTCGCCGTCGGACAGCTCAGCCTCGGTGTACTCGTCGGTCAGCACTCCTTCGGAGTCGCCGCTGCCGCGCATGTCCACACGTATGCACGCATAACCGTGACCGGCCAGGTAGGGGTGGTTGATCGCGTCCCGGGCGCGGGTAAGGTCGCGTTTTCTATATGGGATGTATTCGAGGATAGCCGGTACCGGCTCTTTGTCGGCGTCCTCGGGTATCCAGCAGCGCGCGGCCAGGTGGATCCCATCGCGCATCGGAATGAGCACGTGCTCATCGACGCGCACCCGATGGGGAAACTGATCCACTACCTTCACGCGGACTGGGCTCCTTTCTCACGCCGCGCTCATACCCGATCGCGGCCGAACAGTTGCCCCTAAGCTGGTGTCAAAGTAACAGACTCAAAGCGCCGGCCGGCTGTCGATTCTGCCTCATACAGGCGAAATCTTAAAGTCGAGGGCATCCACAACAGCATCGTAGCGCTTCAGCAGGTCCATTTGATCGGCCGCCGCCAGGTAGATCTCGGCTAGGTCAAACGAGTACGCATCCTGGTCGGTCAGATCCGAAAGCTTCTGGCCCTCCTTGGCCACAAAGCGGATCTCCACATCGGGCGCAGCCTCGCGAGCTCGCTTGATACTGCGCTCATCCGGAAGGCTCTCGACGAAGCCGTCCTCGCGCGTGGTGTGATGAAACTTGGCGGCCCTGCCGTAGAGGCCCTTGTCGTCCGGCAGAGTGGGACTGCGACCCAAGGCAATATCAACGGCCACCTGGTGATTGCTCCGGCCGTCCACCTTCTCAAACATGTACGCGTGGGACTGCGAAATACGCGGATTGACCTCAATGATCGTCAAGCGGTCGGTTTCAGTGTTCCAGAAGTACTCCACGTTGAAACACCCCTGGTCGAACCCTATTTCGCCGAGCAGGCTGCGTGTTGCCTCCTCCATGAGGTCGAGGATTCCTTGGGGAGCGGTCGACGGATACTCCAAGCGGGTGAAGATCTCACCCTCCCGAACCATATCGATCGCCCCGTGAATGTCCACTTCTCCGTTGAACACGGAGCCCTCGTGAGCGAGCTCGATACCGGTCAGGTACTCCTCGGCAATGCAGTGCTTGCCACCTACCTTCTCCACTTCCTGGGGTATATCCGCACGGTCCAGCACATCCTCGAAGGGGTCGCCGATACGGCCGATGCCGTCGCGGATCTCCTCCAGCGCAGGTTGAAGATCCCCATCATCGTTGACCTTGAAGCCGAGCTGGGACGCGAAGGACGCCACCGGCTTTAGCCAAAACGGAGGCTCGACCTCAATATCGTTCAACGAAGAGATCTCGAAAGGGTCCACCTCGGTGAAGCGAGGGGTGAAGTTAGGGATGGCCTTGCGCTGTTCCAGCCGCGACCAGTACTTGTCGCTGCAGCGTAAAACGCTCTCGAGGGTGGGCGACTGAAGGCCTCGCTCCGCGCACAGGATCGGGGCAACCACCGACAGCGGAAAGTCCCAGTGGGTGAGGATGGCGTCCACCGTACCGGGAAAGGCGTCCAGCTCTGCGCGGGCATCGTCGAGAATCTTCTTCAAAGAGAACTCTTCGCTGTGCACGATGTCCTCGGGATTGAGCAAACCGTGAAACTCACAGCCGTCCTTGCATTTGACCGTCTCAAGCTCCTTACGATGAGACTCGTCGAGCGCCAGGATAAAGACGTTTTGCATCAGGTCTCCTCTCAGGGGGCCAGTGGATTAATCGCTGTAGAACACAGGTTTCTTTTCCTGCAAGCCCGCCGTCGAAACCTCGATGCGCCCGCTCCCGGCGTCACGCTTCGGGCATCTGGCGTCCTTTTCTTTTGAGGGTGCCGGGGCTAGGATCGCAATCGTCTACCCGAGCCAAAGACCCGAAAAGGAGACTCGACATGGCGCAGGATGCCCGGCCGTGAAACCGATGCTTCGGCTTCTCGGCCTACTCCTTTCGACAACCGTCCTTCTGGCGGCTTGCGACGGCGGGGCCGATCTGTCCAAGACGCTGACCAGCGAAAACGGCCTGGAGATACGCGTACCGGACTCATGGAGCGAGGACTCCGCGCTCAACCCGGGGGCCGATCTTCAGGCATCCAACCGGGAGGCCGAAAGCTACGTTGTGGTGATAAGCGACGTCAAGCAGGACCTGCGCGAGGGCGTGACGCTTGAGGAGTTCGGCGACTTCGCTGTTGAGCAGTTCATGGCCGGTTTGAACGATCCCGACTCAAGCTTTGCTGACTTGAACGAACCCGAGCCGGTGGAAAGCTCGGGGCTCGACGGCCTGCGCTACGAGATAAGCGCCAGCCCCGCCGACCTGGATCTCAGCTACTTATTCACCGTCGTCGAAAGTCCCGATCGGTTTATCCAGGTCGTCGCGTGGACCGAACGTCCCCAGATGGACGAGCAGCGCCAAACGCTCGAGGCGATAAGCGACAGTGTCACCGAAACCTAAGCACTTACTCCTCGTCCGGACTTAGCCCCGCCTCCCGGATCTGCTCGAGAATCTCTGCGTTGGCCAGCGTTGTCACGTCGCCGAGGGGGCGGCCTTGAGCTACGTCCCGCAGCAGCCTGCGCATGATCTTGCCCGAGCGCGTCTTGGGTAGATCGTTGGTGAAAACCAGTGAGTGCGGCCTGGCTATCTTGCCGATCACCTTGGCCACATGCTCGCGAAGCTCGGCTGCGATGGACTCGTCTGCAGAATAGGCCGACTTGAGCGTGACGAAAGCTACGATCGCCTGGCCCACGATGTCGTCGGGACGGGCAACCACGGCAGCCTCCGCCACCTTGTCGTTGTCGACCAGCGCCGACTCGATCTCGTAGGTGGACAGCCGGTGTCCGGCCACGTTCATCACGTCGTCCATGCGGCCAAGGAGCCAGTAGTAGCCCTCCTCGTCCCTTTTAGCTCCGTCGCCCGTCAGGTAGATGTTTGGACCGTAACGGGCGAAGTAGTTTTGTACGTAGCGGTCTGGATCGCCGTAGATCGTCCGAAACATCGACGGCCACGGGTGCTTGAGCACCAGCGCTCCCCCCGAGCCGAGGGGGACGGAGTTGCCCTGTTCGTCCAGTACGTCGGCCTCGACGCCCAGGAACGGATGGGTGGCCGAGCCAGGCTTGAGATCGGTCACCCCCGGAAGCGGCGTGATCATGATGGAGCCGGTCTCGGTCTGCCACCAGGTGTCGACAATGGGGCACCGCTCCCCGCCTATGTACTTCCAGTACCACATCCACGCCTCCGGATTGATCGGCTCTCCTACCGAACCCAGCAGTCGCAGCGAGGACAGGTCGTGCTGATCCGGAAACTCGGGGCCCCAGCGCATGAACGTGCGGATCGCGGTCGGAGCGGTGTAGAGAATCGTCGCCCTGTAGCGCTCCGCTATGTCCCATAGCCGGTCCTTCTCCGGCCAGTCGGGCGCACCTTCGTAGATGATGCCCGTGGTGTGATTGGCCAGGGGGCCGTAAACGATGTAGGAGTGACCGGTCACCCACCCGATATCGGCCGCGCACCAGTACACGTCGTCGTCGTGGATGTCGAATACCAGCTTGTGGGTGGTTGTCACCCCGGTCATGTAGCCGCCGGTGGTGTGGACGATGCCTTTGGGCTTTCCGGTCGTGCCGGAGGTGTACAGCATCAGGGAAAAATCCTCCGCGGCCGCCCCGGCGCGCGGCGCGAGCGGCGTGTGCCCTTCTAGGTCCGCGAAGCTGTGGCTGGCACCCGCGGCACCGCCTACGGCGATCCGCGGCAGGTCCCGCGTCGTGGGCGCCCCCGCCACCGCGTCCGCGGAGGCATCCTGGAAGACGACCGCCTTTGCGCCGG
>JAHWKV010000189.1 GCA_019347725.1 Actinomycetota bacterium | reverse complement strand
AAGAGGGTCATTTGGTGAGCCAGACGGATAAACCTGCTCCAGCGCACGATACCGAGGTAGTCCTCGATCGGGTACTAACCATACCCAATTTGATAACCATCTTGCGGATGGTCGCCATCCCCCTTTTTGCCTGGGTTTTCCTGCTCGGGGAGAACGATGCATTGGCGCTTACCCTGCTCGTGGTGATCGGATCGACCGACTGGCTCGACGGCTTTGTTGCGCGGCGGATTGGCCAGGTCAGCAAGCTCGGCAAGCTGTTGGACCCCGTGGCCGACCGTATGGCGATTGTCGTCGTACTGCTTGCCCTGGTCTTTCGAGGGGTGTTGCCGGTAGTGCTGGCCGGAGCACTGCTGCTGCGGGACTTGATCGTTTCCGTGGCGTTTCCAATTTTGGAAGCCAAGGGTTTTGAGAGGATTCCGGTGAACCGTACGGGTAAATGGGCCACTGCTCTGATCTTTACAGGCATGGCTCTGGCGGCCGGCAGCGTCCTGGACACCCCCGTCCAGCAGATCGTGGAGCTGGCTTCGCTCGTCTTGTTGACGGCCGGCGCGGTTGCATACTGGGCAGCAGGAGCGCTGTACGTTGCGGCCATACGACGGCAGATGCAGGCGCGAGAAGCACATTGAGCAGTCAGAAGAGGCGGCCGGCGGCGGTCGCCGTAAGTCTCTGCGTGCTGGTTGGCATATGGACCGGCACGGCGGCGATAGCCAGTGCAGGCGAGGTGGTCGGGGGCACCGTCCTCGGGGGAGTGCCCGTAGAGGGGTTCCAAGCCCAGGAGCTAGCGCACCAGCTCAGACCGGCCGCTTTGGCGGTACAGGGCCGTCCCTTAACGCTTACCGTGGGCGATCGCCAGTGGACCCGAACCCCGGAGGCCATGGGCATTACCGTTGACCTGGAGGCGAGCATCCGCCAAGCTTTGCAGGTCGGGCGGACCAGCTCCTTCGCTTGGGTGTTTGAGTCTTTCTTCGACCGGCGCAAAGAACTTGACTGGGTACCGAAAGTAGACGCGGAGACGCTCGAGGCGGCGGTAGCCGACCTGGCAGCGCTGGCCGATAAAGAGGCCTCCAACGGCGATTTTCGGGTTGCCGGATCTTCGGTAGAGGTGCAACCGCCCTCCGAAGGGGTGCGCCTGATCCGGGACGAGACCAGCCGGCGGCTGGTCGAGGCGGTGGTGAATCCGGCTTCGGATGATGTGGTAGAGCTTCCCGCGGATACAACCGCCCCCGACATTACCCCGGAGCAGCAGGCCCGAGTCGAACAGCAGGCCGAAGCGATCCTGTCGTCCCCGATCGAGTTCGTCCACGACGGCCGCTCGTTCACGGTAGCTGCGGAGAAAATTGCTCCTGCGCTGCGAGTTGCGGTTACGGAACGCTCAAGCGGAGAGTCGGGCTCGATATCGCTTTCCGCCGACCCCGAGACTCTCAAGGCGGCAATCGTAGAGGCAGCCCCGTTTGTAAGGAGCGCTCCCAAGGACGCCGGTTTCACCGTGTCTGGAACGAGCGCTCATCTACAGCCCAGCGTCGAAGGATCGACGATCGACCCGGGCCCGCCGGCTGCCGAGCTGGTCGATCTCACCGCTATGGACCGACCTGCAATCGAGCTGCCCAGAGTGGCCGAGCCGGCCGAGTTCACCACCGAAGAAGCTGCTGCGCTGAAGATCACCAAGCAGATCAGCTCCTTTTCAACGGATTTTGACGCCCGGAACGCCCCCCGGGTCAGCAATATCGACCGCATGGCTTCGGCGATCGACGGGACGATCCTGATGCCGGGCGAGACATTCTCCCTCAACGGCACCACCGGCGATCGGTCCGCCGCCAACGGTTATCAGGAAGCCGGCGTATTGGTAGATGGCGAGGTCGTACCAGGGATCGGGGGCGGGGTCTGCCAGGTGGCTACGACGCTGTTCAACGCCGTTTACAGCGCCGGGCTGGAAGTGGTTGAGCGCAGCAACCACAGTCTGTTCATCTCGTCGTATCCCACGGGCAAGGACGCGATGATCAACTACGGGTATCAGGACCTCAAGTTCAAAAACGACACCTCCTACGGCATGCTGCTCAAGGCGCGAGCCTCTGAAGAGGCCCTTTCAGTGAGCGTCTACTCTTCGTCCCTGGGAAGACGCGTCGAGCAGAGCGTCTCGCCCATGACCAATCTCCGGAGCCCGGAGCTTAAGGTTGTGGAGGATCCCACGCTCCCCGCAGGAACCGAGACGGTCACTGCGGAAGGCAAGGACGGCTTCGACGTGACCGTAACCCGAGCCGTCTACCAGGGGAGCGACTTGCTGCACAAGGACACCTTCGTCTCCAAGTACGAACCCTGGAAGAGGGTTATCAAGAAGGGAACCGGCCCCCCGGCAACTCCCGAACCCGCCCCCGAGGAGCCCGAACAGGTAGCATCAGGGGACCCGGCTGAGACCGACCCTGGTGGTGGGGAGGCTTCGCCCGCTGCCCAGGAGGAAGAAGGCCAGCCGGAATCGCAAACAGCCGGACCAGAATCTGATTAAGACCTGTCCGATTTCGAGACAGGATAGGAGGAGATAAATGTCCAACGTCCCCCAAGACCTTAGGTACACCCGGGAGCATGAGTGGGCCCGCTTGGAAGATGACGGCCGGGTGACCGTGGGCGTGACGGATTTCGCCCAAGAGCAGCTGGGCGACGTTGTGTTTATAGACCTCCCGGAGGTCGGTGACGACGTGGAGGGAGGCGAGCCGATGGGCGAGGTGGAGTCCACCAAGTCCGTGTCCGACGTTTACTCGCCGATAGGAGGCAAGGTCGCCGAGGTCAACGCCGAGTGCAACGAAAACCCCGTGGCCCTCAACCAGGATCCGTACGGTGAGGGTTGGCTGCTGGCCATCGACCCGTCCGATCGCACCGAATTTGACGGTTTGCTGACGCCGGAAGAGTACGAGAGCTTCCTGCAGGAGGAAGCCGGGGAGGACGCATAGGTCCATGCCGTGACGCAGCAGTCGTCCGGGGAAGCGCGCTGGCAGCTGGCTATCTCAGCGCCCCACAGTGCGACGGCAAATATGGCTTTGGATGTCGGGATGCTCGACCGCGCCGTCGCCCGGCGCAATCACCTTCCTCTGCTGCGATTGTACCGATGGGCGGGGCCAGCTTTGTCGCTGGGCTCAAACCAGCTCCTCGACCCTGAACTCGAGAGGCGCTGCCGGCAGGCCGGGGTGGAATTGGTGCGCCGGCCCACTGGCGGCTCTGCCGTCCTCCACGGCGGCGACCTTACCTACGCGGTGGTGGCCCCATACTCGGGGATGAGCGTCATGGACGCCTATCGGTGGGTAGCTCAAGGCCTCATCTGCGGACTGGGCCGCCTGGGGTTGCAGGCGCAGGTCGTGCGCCATCGAGATTCCGCCGCCGGACCTGTTCTGGTGATCCACGGCCGTGGAGGCGCCTACGGGCCCGGTGATGCCTGCTTTGCCGCACCGGTTGGAGCCGACCTGCAGGTGGACGGACGTAAGATCTGCGGAAGCGCCCAAAAACGCCGCCGAGGCCACTTCCTGCAGCACGGCTCCATTCCGCTTACCGACGACCGGGCGATGCTCGCGCAGTTGCTGGACACTGAGCACCCAAATCACTCCACTTGCTTAACCTCCCTTAGGCCGGGTACTACCTGTGAAGAACTGCAGCGCTGCCTGGTACAGGGGTTCGAGGACGCATGGGGAAGCTACGCCCGGCTTCCGGATGCGGCGTTGCCGCTAAGTGAAATCAAAAGAAAAGGTTCAGAGAAGGTTGTGCTCGCCTAACCTTAAACTTATTCTTTAGATAGTCACCACCGGGAGGTCTCCATGTATTGTCACAACTGCGGCA
>JAHWKV010000188.1 GCA_019347725.1 Actinomycetota bacterium | reverse complement strand
TGCACGCACAACCTCCACGGTCACACAGTTGCGTTCCATGATCGCGATGGAGCGGTCGAGCAGGCCTTGGGTATGCGACTGCGCCGGCGACGGCTTCAGCGTGCAGTTGATAACCATGGCCCGCAAGTCGCTGAAATCCCATCGGTTCTGGTTGCACAATGCTTCCTGGCGCTCGTCGAACACACCGTCCTCCTACAGATGCGGACCCACGGCTGGCCACCTGCTACTAAACCCGCCCACATATCGGACTATTCCCCCTAGGCCGCCTTAGAGAGCGTCCTTGCGCAGCTGCCGGGTGCGCAGATCGTCGGGCCATCGATAGCGCAGCGGGACAATAGTGCCGGGTGGATGATCTCTCGGTGCCTGCTCGAGCACGTCGCGCAGGACGGCGGCGTGCGTTGCGTCGTCGCCAACCGCGCCGAGGGTCAGCCCGAAGGGGTGGGCCACAAAGCAGGAAAGTGACGGCTTGCTTAAACGGGTAATTGACGGAGCCTGGGTGATGGAGACCGTGGGGATACCCGCTTCATCCAAGCCCCGCTGGAGCAGTCCGACCGACTGCTGGCAGACCGGTCAGGCGGGGACCAAAAGCGCGAGGTCCGATTGCTCGTCTCGGATTTGCTGCACCGCCGCAGGCACGGCACGAGCGAATAGACGGACGCCGTCGGGCACGAAGCCCATGGTGGACACGACCGTGGGAGCAAGCGATCCGATTACTCCGGCATCCGCCAGTTGCTGCAAAGTACGGACCGGGTAAACGACCTCGGGGTCGGATAAGGCTCGTTCGGTGTCGTAGCCGTCATGGGACAGTTCGATCTTTGCCTCGGCCGGCAACAAGGCGGCGTGCCCACCTGCGCCGAGCGGAGGCTCGCCGACCTCGTGCGCTCCGGCTGTGGACACCAACGTTATCCGCGCCTGCGACAGCGGCAGATCAAGCGGAACCCGCACAGAAGGCTCATCGAACCGCACCCATTCGAAGTCCTTGACGCCCACTGCCTCGCGCACGTGCGCGCGCTCAACGTCGGAAAAGCCGGTGCTGTCGTCCTCGAAAGTGCTCATGGACTCACCTTACGCCCCTGAACCTGCCGGCCCGCCGTCATCTATCGTTAGGAACCTCCGGACAGTGCCACCCGCCGTGGCCGGCGATCAAGTCATCGGCCTCGCCGGGTCCCCACGACCCCGGTGGGTAGGCGACCACAGACGGTCGTTTCTGTAAAGCGGGGCCGACGATGCGCCAGGCCTCTTCAACGCCGTCAGCCCGAGCAAACAGGCGCTGGTCGCCGCTTAGAGCGCTGTCGAGCAGGCGTGCGTAGGCTTCTTCCCACCGGCCGTCTCGTCCCTCCTCGTAGTCGTAGACCAAGTCCACCGGCCGGCTGTGGAGCTCCTCGCCGGGACGTTTGATCTGCACCGACACTGAGACCCGCTCCCCCGGCTTAAGCCGGAACAGCAGGTGGTTGGGGTGGGGCAGGTCGGTCTCCGACCGGGCGAAGAACAGCCGCGGCGGCTGCTTGAACTCGACCAGCACCTCCGTAGCGGTGGTCGCCAGACGCTTGCCCGCCCGGATGTAAAACGGGACACCTGCCCACCGCCACGAGTCGATCTCGGCCCGCAGCGCCACGAACGTCTCCACGTCCGAGCCGGGATCCACCCCGTCCTCATCGCGGTAGCCCTCGTACTGCCCCCGTACTATGGCCTCCGTATCCAGTGAAGGCATGGCCGAGAGCACCTTTACCTTCTCGTTGCGCAGAGCTTTGGCCGTGACGTCGACAGGCGCGTCCATCGCCACCAGGGCGACGACCTGCAGCAGGTGATTCTGGACTACGTCGCGCAAGGTCCCGACCTCCTCGTAGAACGCGCCGCGACCTTCGACACCGAAATCCTCGGCCATGGTGATCTGCACGCGGTCTACGTAATGGCGGTTCCATGCGGGCTCGAGCAGCAGGTTCGCGAACCGAAAGACCAACAGATCGAGCACCTGCTCCTTGCCGAGAAAGTGGTCGATCCGATAGACGGCGTCCTCGGGGAACCGGTCCAGCACGCAGAGATTGAGCTGCCGGGCTGAAGCCGGGTCACGACCGAACGGCTTCTCTAGCACCACCCGGCCCTGTTGGTTGAGTCCCACCGCGGCGAGGCCCTCGACCACGGTCTCGAACAGGCTGGGAGGGATCGCCAGATACAGTAGCGGGCTTCTGCTCGCAATTAGGGCCTCAGCCAGCCGCTCGTAGGTGTCGGCGTCTCGGTAGTCCCCAGCCACGTAGGTCAAGGCGCGGGCCAGCCGGTCGAAAGCCGCAGGCTCTATCCCGTTACCGTATTCTTCGATCGAATCCCGAACGTAGTTCACGAACTGCTCAACCGTCCAGTCCGAGATTGCGACACCCACTACGGTGCCGGGGAGCGCATTCGACAGCGCCAGTTGGTACAGCGCCGGATAGAGCTTCTTCCTGGCCAGATCTCCAGAGGCGCCGAACAGCACGAGCGCATCGCTGCGGTCGCTCATAACCAAGACGCTCGGTTGATCAGAAATTTCGGCACCTTAGATCCCCTTCCTGGATTTCGGTTGCGCAGGTGAGTTTGGCCGGCTGCCACACCGCGGCCGTGGTCGAAACCCGATGGCGTATTGCGATAATTCCAGCCAAGGCTGCATCTTGTGGGACCTATCTTCGGCCTACCCGCCTTGGGCTATGGCCCACGCCGCATTGATCAGCCCTATATGAGTGAAAGCCTGGGGGAAGTTGCCCAGCATGGTGCCGGAAGCCGAGTCGATTTGCTCGGACAGCAGTCCCAGATCGTTAGCAGCTCCTGCAGCAGCCTCGAATAGACTTCGGGCCTCGTCAAGCTGCCCCATCATGGCCCAGCACTGGGCCAGCCAGAACGTGCACATGGTGAACGTACCTTCGCCGCCGGCCAGACCGTCGTCGGCTCGGTACCGGTACACGAAGCCTCGATCGTCAGTCAGATGCTTTGCCACCGCTTCGACGGTGGCCACGACGCGCGGGTCGTTTGGGGGAAGAAATCCAACGATCGGCAACATCAGCGCCGAGGCGTCTAAATCGGAGGAGCCGAAGGACTGAGTGAAGGCCCCCACGTCTTCATTCCAGCCCTCGACAAGGATCGCTTCGCGGATGCGGGCGGCCTCGGCCTGCCAGGACTCGACGCGATCTTCCGCGCCGATGCGCTCTGCGAGCCGGCACGCCCGGTCGAGCGCTACCCAACACATAAGTTTTGAGTAGATAAAGTGGCGACGCCCGCCACGGGTCTCCCAGATACCCTCGTCGGTTTCTCGCCAGCGGCTAGCCGCAAGGTCCGCAGCACTTACCAGTAGGTAGACGCCCGCAGGGCCGAAGTCGCCGACCTGCTCGGCCAGCTGGCATGCCGCCGCCAGCAACTCGCCGTATACATCTAGCTGCAGTTGATCCCATGCACCGTTTCCCGCCCGAACCGGTCTGCTGTGCACGTATCCGGCCAGGTGGTCCAGCGTAGTTTCGGGGACGTGCCGTTCGCCGCGAAT
Source organism: Actinomycetota bacterium (assembly GCA_019347725.1). Lineage (GTDB taxonomy): Bacteria > Actinomycetota > CADDZG01 > JAHWKV01 > JAHWKV01 > JAHWKV01. The sequence goes on along the minus strand of JAHWKV010000188.1, from coordinate 316 downwards.
GCCGTAGAGGATCTGCAGCGAGCTCGCACCGTCGAGCTCTCCTCCGGCTGCCGTCGCGAAGAAGTCGAAGAACGCCCCGGCCTCGTCCGGGCAGGCGGCGACCCACAACGCTTCCATGGTGAGGCTGGCATCGCGCACCCACGCGTAGCGGTAGTCACAGTTACGGGCACCACCGATAGCCTCGGGCAAAGAGGTCGTCGGGGCCGCGATGACCGCCCCGGTGGGGGAATACGTCAGCGCCTGCAGCACTCGACCGCTCAAGCGCACCTCCTGAGCGTACGGGCCGTCGTAGCCTCCGTGGAGCTCAGCCCAGGAC
>JAHWKV010000187.1 GCA_019347725.1 Actinomycetota bacterium | reverse complement strand
CAAGAGCTTCGTGATCGAGAAGAAGGAAGAGCTTACGGACACCTGGAAGACCCACTCTACGCCCAGAGAATAAGACCCATCTCAGCGTAGGAGGTCAGGCAGTCGTGGGCCGGTACGACCCGCAGGGCAAACCCGTACCGGCCTGCGACGGTGCACTCAAAGGCGCCTGTAAAGCGGTAAGGACCATCTTCGGTTTGCCCTTCCGCCGCCATTGGGGCCGTCTGCGTGCTGTGCAGTTCGTCCTGCTGGCGAACCGGTCCGTGCAGCAACTCCACGGAAACGTCGTCGGGCGTCAGCTCCCCCAGGTCCACTACGGCTTCAACCACACGCTCATCGCCGCGACTGACCGCGATGTGGGGTGCGTCATCTACGGAGAGGATCTTCACGAGCGGCCAAGCGAGATGCACTCTTTGCTTCCAGGCTGCCAGGGACTTAGCGAGTTCGAAGTTGCTGTTGCTCATCGCGTCGATTCGCTCGGCCAGCGGCTCGTACATGAGCTCCATGTAATCCCGCAACATGCGTGAGGCGGTGACGTTGGGTCCCAGGGAAGCCAGCGAGATCTTCACCATCTCCACCCAATCGCCGGGTACCGGCCCGTTAGGACGGTCGTAGAACTTCGGCACAATCTGCCGCTCAAGCAGGTCGAAGAGGCTGGCCGCCTCCAGGTCGTCGCGCTCGGACAGGTCATCGTAGGTCTCGGCGGACGCAATCGCCCACCCGTTCTCGCCGTTGAACATCTCGTCCCACCAACCGTCTTTGATCGACACGTTCAAGGTTCCGTTGAGTGCGGCTTTCTCACCGCTGGTGCCGCAAGCCTCCAGTGGCCGGCGCGGGTTGTTGAGCCAAACGTCAGCGCCTTGATACAGGCGGCGGGCTATCTGCACGTCGTAGTTGGGGATGAACACAACCCGGTGCCTTACCAGCGGGTCCTGCGCGAACTGCACGATCTGCCGGATGATTCCCTTGCCGATCTCGTCCCTGGGGTGAGCCTTACCGGCGATGACGATCTGCACGGGCCGCTCTTCGTCGAGCAGCAGCGCCTTAAGCCTCTGCGGGTACTGGAACAGCAGGTTGGCCCGCTTGTACTCAGCGAAACGCCGGGCGAAGCCTACGGTCAGCACCCGTGGGTCGAGCGCGCTGTCAGCCCAGTCCACGTCGACGCCCCGGGCGCCGGCGGCGATAAGGGATTCTTTGAGCAGCATCCGGGCGCTGGCCACCAGCTGGACGCGGGCCTGTTCCTTCACCCGCCAGACCTCATCTTCGCGAGCCGAGTAGATACTTGCCCAGCGGTCGGCTTGGGCTTCGTCCCAGTCGGGCATTATGTACTTGTCAAAGAGCTTGCACATGCCGGCCCCTACCCAGCTGCGGGCGTGGACCCCGTTGGTGACCGAGCCGATCGGCACTTCGTCAACGGGAACTTCGGGCCACAGGCTTTGAAACATGCTCCGGCTTACCCGGCCGTGGAGCTTGGAAACCGAGTTGGCCTTGGATGCCAGGCTCAGCGACATCAATGCCATGTTGAACGGCGACGCCGGGTCGGCGCCGGGCTCCTGTCCCAGCGCCATCAGTTGGTCCATGGTGATGCCGCATTCCTCGGCCCAGCCCCAAAAGTAAAGCTCCATCAGTTCCCTGGAGAATTTATCGATACCGGCCGGAACGGGAGTATGGGTCGTAAAGCCGGTGCTGGCCCGGTTGGCCTCCACCGCCTCCGCAAAGGTGAGCCCCTCCTGGACGATGAACTGGCGGATGCGCTCCAGGCTCAAAAAGCCGGCGTGGCCCTCGTTCATGTGCATGACCTGGGCATGTTCGCCTACGGCTTGCAACGCCTTTACGCCGCCCATGCCCAGCAATATCTCCTGGGTCATGCGGTGCTGCTGGTCGCCGCCGTAGAGGCGGTCGGTGATCATCCGCGCGCCCGGGGAGTTGCCGTCCACGTCCGAGCACAGTAGGTAAAGACGTACCCGGCCCACGTCCGCGCGCCAGATCTGTGCACGTACTAACTCCCCGGCCAGGTTCAGCTCCACTTCGGCGTCCACCTCGGTCAACGCCATGCCGTGCGGGTCCAACTCCAGGTACTTCTCCTGCTGCTGCCCATCGACGCTCAGCTGCTGAAGAAAGTAACCCTCGCGGTAAAACAATCCCACGCCGATCAGCGGAATGCCCAGCCCGCTCGCCGCCTTCAGATGGTCGCCGGCCAACACGCCAAGGCCACCCGAATACTGGGGCAGCGCTTCGGTAAGTCCGAACTCCGGAGAGAAGTAGGCAACCGAGCGCAGCCGGCTTTGCCGGTGCTGAAACCACCTATCGGAGCTGATGTAGGACTTCAGATCCGCGTGGATGTCGCTCATGAACTTCATAAAGCCGCGTTCGGCCGTGAGGGCCTCGAACCTTTCCGGGCTCACGTTTCCCAGAAGTCTCAAGGGGTCGCCACCGGACGCCTTCCAAGCCTCTGGGTCCACCCAGCGAAACAGGTCTCGGGTACGGGGGTCCCACGACCAGCGCAAGTTCATTGCTATTTCGCCCAGGGGGGCAAGGGCTTCCGGAAGGCGGGCCCGAACGGTAAAGCTTCGCAGCGCCTTGGGGATCACGCAGGAATGCTATTCCCTGCCGTCCGGTGGCGCAATTGATAGCCACTTTGGATTTGTGCCAATCCGTTGTGCCGATCGCTACGTATGCCCTATAGACCCTCGAGGTCGGACTGTAGCTAGAAGCAAGGCTCGTCCCGTTTGGGCGAGTCTCAGAGAGATTCCGGCTTTCCAGGTCAGGAAGGGCCAGGCGGCCCCCTGTGGTCTCAAGCGGCAGGGTCGTCAACAGGCTTATGGGCATGCAGATGCTGACGCGAGTCGGCTTTTGTTGCCTTCAAGCCACTCCCAGCCACCTGGTTGGTGTCGGACGATGAAAGGAGTGAGCAGATGAATACTCGAAGGCCGATGTGGCTGAGGTCATTTGTGGCGATATTGCTGTCCCTGGCTTTACTGGGAACTGCTTGTGCCACGCAAGATGAGGACGAGCAGGAAGCGACGGGAGAATCCAATGGTCCGGACACCGGTGTGGACACCGCCGCTTCGCAGTTGCGTTCCGGGCTGACGAGCCAGCTTCAGGAGCACGTGTACCTGGCGGGCATAGCGGTCAACACCGGTGCCAACGCCGGTCTTGACTCAGCCGAATTCGAGGCCGCGGCCGGCGCCCTGGACGAGAACTCGGTTGCGCTGTCGGAGGCAATTACCTCTGTTTACGGCGAAGATGCTGGCCAGCAGTTCCTGGAGTTGTGGCGCAAGCACATCGGCTTCTTCGTTGATTACACCGAGGGCAAGGCCACCGATGACGCACGGAAGGCCCGGGAGGCTAAAAGGAATCTCGACGGATACCGTGAGGACTTCGGCGCTTTTCTGGAGTCGGCCAACCCGAACCTTCCCAAGGAAGCTGTGGTTGAGGAGCTTCAGCCTCACGTGCAGACGCTGTTTGCCGCCATCGACGCAGTCGTTGCCGGCGATGCCAGCGCCTTCAGCAAGCTTCGTGAGGCAGCTCAAGTGATGCCCAACACGGCCAAGACGCTGGCCGGGGGTATCGCGGCTCAGATGCCAGACGAGTACCCCGGTAACGTCGATGGCGATGCTGCAGGCTTGCGGGCAGACCTGACTCACCTATTGCAGGAGCACGTCTACCTGGCGGGTATCGCGGTCGACACCGGTGTCAGCGCCGGTCTTGACTCAGCCGAATTCGAGGCCGCGGCCGGCGCCCTGGACGAGAACTCGGTTGCGCTGTCGGAGGCAATTACCTCTGTTTACGGCGAAGATGCTGGCCAGCAGTTCCTGGAGTTGT
>JAHWKV010000186.1 GCA_019347725.1 Actinomycetota bacterium | reverse complement strand
TGGCGTTGCAGAAGGCCACGAAACCTGCGACTGCCAGGCCGATCAGAAGCCCGCTTCCGGCTGCCTCGGCGGCTGGGCCCATCGCGGCAAATATGCCCGCGCCGATCATCGCCCCCAGGCCGACCACCACGGCGTCGAAGGTGCCGAGCCGCCGGCTTAACCGGGTTTGCGGGTCGTTCAAGCGAATTCGATCATCGCTACTTAGGGGGCGGGTGCGCTAGGAATCGTCCCAATCTATGTCGTTGGCCGCGAGGATCTCGGCCATGCCGGCCGGCATCTTGGCCTCCAGCTCCGGGATCGAATCACCGAGAAACCACTTGCTGGTCAGCGTGATCGGCTCCTCTATCTCTCCGCTGAAATAGTGCAGCGCGCCGTTGGTGAGCATTACCACGTAGAAGGTCTCGTCACCGTAGCCCTCCACCTTGCCGGAGGAGATGATCCACCCCGCGCGCAGAACCTTCTGGCACTGCACAGTACCCGGGTTGCCCTGGTCGCCCATTAGCCGGCGGAACTTTCGAAATACCTTCCTTATTTCGTCCGGGTCGGGCGGGGGATCGAGGTCGGGATCGTGGGTGAAACCCGATCCAGGCAGGTCCTTGTCGTTGAGCTTCTTACGGGCGCTCGCTACTCGCTCGGGCATCTTTTCTTGTATGTCGGTCATGGTTAGAGCATATCTATGCATAGAGTTAATGCGTACTGTCTGGCCCAGTACTGAATGACAATTACGGCTAGACAGTGCTAGACAATTGACTGGCTCCATGGGTATTGTGAAGCGGCAATGGGCGATATATCCCGGCTGCAGCCGGTGGGGTCGGGGCCTGAGAAGCCCCCTAGGGGACGCTCGACGATTGCTTTTCCGTATTACGACCTCAGGCAGTCGGAGAGGCTAGCCAACCAGGTCTGGTCCAACGCAGGACGATGCAAGCCTGAACAGCTGGCCGCGTGGCTGGGTCACCGCACCCTCAATAGCGGGGCCTTTCGCAACCGGGTGTCGTCCGCCGCCTTGTTCGGCATGGTAGTCAGCTCCCGCAACCAGATAACCCTCACCGAGCTGGGGCGGCGCATTGCCGAACCGGCCGAGGTTCGCCAAGCTCGCGTGGAGGCCTTCTTATCGGTGCCGCTGTACCGGCGAATATTTGAGGATCACAAAGGCCGCAGGCTTGCCCCGTCGATGCTGCTACAGCAGCAGATGGTTCATCTGGGCGTCACTCCCAGTCAGGTGCAGGCTGCCCGGCAGGTCTTCATGCGCTCCGCGGAGCAGGCCGGATTCCTGGAGGTAAGTGAGGACCGGCTGGTGGAGCCCAAGCAACCTGATTGGGGTGATGCGCCGCCGCCCGGGCCGGCCGAGGAGCAGCCTGCACCCCCCGGCGGCAAGCCGGCCCGACCCGGTCGCTATCCGAGCTTAATAGAGGCCGTGCTGGACCAGGCGCCATGGGAGGGGGAGTGGACCGAGGCCGAGTTTCAAGACTGGTCGGAGTTGTTGATCAGGGCCCTCAGGATGCATTTTCGCCTCGGGCGCGACCTTACCTAGGCGCCGGCTTGGGGCTCCTTGGAGCCGAGCAAAGTAGCTCTAGCGTGGCGGGCGAGCTGATCACTGGTCGACCCTACCGCCACCCGGGCAAAGGCGCCCAGGCCGCGGCTACCGGCCACAATGAGGTCGGCCTCCTCCTGCTCGGCAGCGTGCAACAGTTCGGTGCCGGCTGCGCCCACCAGCACCCGGCCGGACGTTTCGAAACCGGCGGCCTGCAGCTGCTCGACGGCTTTGTCGACGTCGGCCTGCGCCAGCGCTTCCAGGTCCAGCATCTGATCTTCAGAAAGCGGCCTGGTGAAGTACGAGCCGCCGATCTCAAGAACCGGGGTGCCGGCGGGCTGTACGACCGATACGGCGAGGGTCGAGCACTTGGCCGGATCGGCCAAGGTGCAAAAGGTGTCGATGGCCGAGGTCGAATAGTCGGAGCCGTCGGTGGCCACGATCACCGATAGCTTGTCCTTCATGACCGGATCCTCGTGCACCATCAAGATCGGAGTCTGAGTGGCGTGCATAACGGCGGTCGAGGTACTGCCGAGCAGAAACCTGCCCAGCCAGTTCTGATTACCCGCCCCCACAACGCACAGGTCGAAGTGGCCTTCGTCGGTAACCCGCACGATCTCCTCAGCCGGCGTTCCTGCGCTCAAGCTGACCTCGACGAAGAACCCGTGGCTGCTAAAGTACTCGGCCGTCTCGGCGAGCAGCTGCTCCGCGGTCGCCGTGCCGGTGGGGTTGTTTTCGTCGGTGCGAAACGAGCCGTCCGGCAGCAGATACTCCTCAGTGTTAACGCACAGCGCCGTAATCTCAACGTTGTCGGTACGGGCGAGGGCGGTCAGGAGCTCTCCGGCTTTACGGGCGGGCAGCTGTCCGTTGGTGGTGTAGAGCACTTTCATCTGAGATCTCCCTTTGGCGGTTGCTTGGTCTGCGGCATGCCGCGCGCACCTTCTGTAACCCTAAGTTAAGTTAAGCGCGTGTAGTTTTCAGGTACCTGCGCACTTCCGTGGCCTGAACCGCATCGGCAAGCTCGGCCCCGGTCATCCGCAGATACACCTGCGTGGTGTTCAAGCTGGCGTGACCCAACAGAGCCTGTACCGAAGACAGGGCCACGCCGTTGGCGACCAGACCCTTGGCATAAGTGTGGCGAAAGGCGTGAGCCGCCTCACCCTGGGGCTTGTGCACGCCGGCTCGCAGCAGCCACTTATACACGTGGTAGTTGAGCGCCTCCCGGGAAAACTGCTTGCCGTTGTGCCTGACCAGCAGGGGATCGGCCGGTGAGGGGGGCCCAAAGCGCTCCTCGCGTTCGCCCAGATAGGCCTCGAGGGCATCGACTATCTCCGCAGGTACCGGCACCCGGCGCTGCTTGTTGCCTTTGCCGGTGACCTTAAGCATGGGAGGGTCCTCCCGGATGAGGTCGGCCACCTTGAGGTAGACGCACTCGGACGCCCGCAGGCCGGCGCCGGCCAGCACCGCCACCAGCGCCAGATCGCGCGCCGGCCAGGGATAACGGGCGGTGACGTCCACCTTGCAAACCGTGGCCACGATGGCCTCGAGCTCCGACGGCAAGAATGCGGCGGGCAATCGACTGGGTATAGCAGGGTTTTCCAGGTGCAGGGTAGGGTCTGTGTCCAGGTGGCCGTTCATAACCAACCAGCGGCAAAAGCCCCGTAGCGCGGCCAGCATCCGTCCACGGCTGGCCGGCGCATAGTCCCGGCGGGCGAGGGCGGCCAGGGCGCGCTTGACATTGGTAAGACTTAGATCCGCGGGCTCCAGCCGGGACATGGCGAGCTGGTAGGCGCTGGGCGGAGAATCATCGGCTGGATCGACGGCCACGAAAGGCTTGCCCTCGATATCGGCGATCAACGACGCCCAGTTGGTTAAGTCCCGGCGGTAGGCGGCCTCGGTCTGGGTGGATATGCCGCGGCCGATGGTGCGCCGCTCATCCAGCCACTCATCCGCAAGGCGGAGCAGTTTGCTGGTGGGCGAGTTTCCCTTGGGCAACGTTTGGCTGGTGGGCATCGTCTAACCATTATTTCCGGTCGAAGAGACAACTTGGCGGACTTGGAAAATCGCAGCCGTTGCTGCGGGCGGCCATTTGGGAAGAGAAAGCCCAAGAAACGATTAGGGGAGCAAAGTAGGCCCTAGTCCTTGTGCGGGTCCCTAACTTCCATAAGGGTGATTATTGCAGTTACGGCATGGGAAAGCCTGGATCGATCTATTTCACCTCGTCCAGGCTCCCGGTCTTCACGTCGTAGATGAAACCTCTAACGCTGTCCTTGTTGGGAATGAACGGGCTGGC
>JAHWKV010000185.1 GCA_019347725.1 Actinomycetota bacterium | reverse complement strand
AACCCCGGAGTTTGCGATGAGGGCCTCTTTGAGACCGATGGACTGTCCCTGTATATATCGGCAAAGGTTGAACATTCTTAAGTAGTTTTCTTGGTATCGGCCTGCAGTTCGGGTCGGCGGGGACTGCCTACCCGGGCGAGGTTTTAGAAATATCTGGAGTTTGCGCTTAACAAAACGCCGGACCTGCCGATATTTAGGTATGAACATCCAACTGGCATCCGCCCACGTACCCATGGCCTTCACCCGATGGCTGCAGGCCAGCGGTCCCATGCTTGCTGTGATGGCGTTTGTAGCGGTTACCTTTCTGGCGGGCGCAGTTTGGACCGGCCAGGAGGTCTTTGCGGCCGACTTAAACGAGTCCGTGGCTGCGGAGGCGATTCCCGCCCAAGCTGCGGAGGTTGGACCGATGTCACAGGAACTAGGTGCGGCCGGCCGGTTGGAGTCGGTTCTGGTGAAGGACCCGGAGGTAGCGCCGGCTTCGGACGCCGAGTCGCCGCGTCACGAGCCCGAGGCGCCCTAGGAGAGCAGCAGCTCCAGATCCTCGCGCTTTATCTGCCTGATTAAGTCGTTATCGGCGCCGATGATCGCATCCGCCAGCTGGCGCTTGGACTCTTGCAACTGCAGCACTTTCTCCTCGACCGTTCCCCGGGCGATGATCCGGTAGGCAAAAACGGGCATCGTCTGGCCGATGCGATGCGCTCGGTCGATTGCCTGGGCCTCCACGGCCGGGTTCCACCACGGATCCAGCAGGAACACATACTCGGCGGCGGTTAGGTTGAGACCCAGGCCGCCGGCCTTCAGGCTGATCAAAAACAGCCGGCAGTCGGGGTCGTTTTGGAAGCGCTCGACCCTCTCCCGGCGGTTGGTCGTCTTGCCGTCGAGATACTCGTAGGACAAATCCAGCTCATTCAACTTCGTCTGTAGGATGCCCAGCATCGTCGTGAATTGGGAGAAGACGATAGCCTTGTGGCCTTCGTCGACGACCTCGGCCAGCTGGGGCAGCAGCAGCTCCAGCTTGGCGCTGGACTCCGCCGAACGCTCGGGATCTATCAGGCCGGGATGGCACGCCGCCTGGCGCAGCCGCAGCAGCGCTTCCAGCACGTAAATCTTGGATTTGGCGATGCCATCGGTGTCGATGCGCTGCAGCAGGTCTCTGCGGTAGTGGCGTCGGAGCTGCTCGTACTCCCGCCGCTGGCTTCCAGAAAGGTCGCAGAACTGGGTCTGCTCGGTCTTGGGGGGCAGATCCCGGGCAACCTGCTCCTTGGTGCGCCGCAGGATGAACGGGCGCAGCGCGGTGCTGAGCGCCTGCTGAGCAGCCGGGTCGGCGTTGCGTCCGGTGGTGGCCGCCTGGAACGCGTTCATGCTGCCGAGCATTCCGGGATTTAAAAACTCAAACAGGCTCCACAGCTCACCAAGATGGTTTTCTATCGGGGTACCGCTGAGGGTCAGCCGGTGCTCGGCTCGTATGAGGCGCGCCGCTTTCGCCGAGGCGGTAGCCGGGTTCTTGATGGCCTGGGCCTCGTCGAGGATGCAGTAGTCAAATACCGTGTCTTTGAACTCGACGGCGTCCTGGCGCAGGGTTCCGTAGGTGGTCAGCACCAAGTCGTACTTTTCGAAGTGCGCTCCGGGAGTCCGCCGTCCTCCGGTGTGGTCGAGGATTTTGAGCTGAGGAGTGAAGCGGCGCGCCTCGGCTATCCAGTTGAACACCAGCGACTTGGGCACCACCACCAGCGAGGGCGGGTGGATTCCTTCTTCCCGCCGGGCCTCCAGCAGCGCCAGCACCTGCACGGTCTTGCCCAGGCCCATATCGTCGGCCAGGCAGCCGCCGAAACCGAACTCCCGCAGGAAATCCAGCCAGCCGAGTCCGTCCCGTTGGTAGGAGCGCAGCCGGCCCTCGAAGCCGTTCGGAGCATTGATGGGTTCGATGCCGGAGAAGGACCCCAGGCGATTGCGCGCCCGAACAAAGACCTCATCCAGGTTCACCTGGGGTTGGGCGGCCAGAAGGGCGTCCAAGACTCCCACCTGGTTGCGCTGGAACCGCAGCGCTTCACCCTCCACCTTGCCGAGGCTGGCCACCAACGAGTACTGGCGCAGCCACTCCTCCGGCACCAGGCCGACCGAGCCGTCGCCGAGTTTTACGAAGCTCTCTCCCTTGCGCACCGCGGTCAACAGCTCCGGCAACGAGGCGGATTGGTCCCCGAAATCGACGTTTCCCTCCAGGTCGAACCAATCCGTGCCCGAGACTAGGTTCATGTGCGACCTGCCGGCGCTGCGGTACAGGCTGCCCTCCGCCTCCACGATCCAGCGGTCCTTAATGAGGTCGCGCACGGTTTTGGCAAAGCTGCGGGGGGTCAGCTGGAAGTCCCCGTCGGCGGTGCGGCGAAGGCCGAGCTCGTCGAGCTGCTTCTCAAAGACCTTCTCTGCGTCCGTGTCGCGCAGCACCACTCGCCGGGAATCCGGCTGCAGAAACCCGCGGGCCTTGTCGTCCGGCGCCACGATGTCGCCTTCGTAGTCGAACGACAAATGCGCGTCCAGCCGTGTTGAGCGCCGACCCAGGTGGGTGCGCGCCGGCTGGATCTGCAGGCGGGGTACGGGCCGGCCCGGCTCTTCGGTGTACTTCAGCTCCGGCGGAAGCTCGAGCCGCGGCAGGCTGGAAAGTCGAACCAACCCGTGCAGGAAGTCGTCGATCTGGTCGGCCGGCACGGCCATGGAGCCCTGTTGGCGAAGTGTCGCTATCCCCGCAAACGCGCTGAAGTCTTTTAGCCGGCCCACTGACCCGCTTTGCGCGACCAGGAAGCCGCCCGCCAGCAGGATAGTCGGGTCCTGGATGGCCATCTGCTCACCCGGCCGCCGCAGTATCCCATGGACCGTATAGCGGCCCTTCTTGTCGGCTTTATCCACCTCCAGCCACAGTTCCCACGGCGGCCCGGGGTCGAGCGTGAGCGGTACGAGCTCTTCAGCGCCGGCCAGCTGCAGCATGCCACGGCCGGTCCGGCACACCAGCGGTATGACCTGGTTGGTTACCGAGCGCGCAACTACCACCCCCAGTCCGGGTATGGTGTGCTCCCGCCCGTAGCCCCGGTTGGGGTAGCCGCCCATCCAGGGGTCGGCGGTGGCGAGGAGCATGGAAAGAATCTGACGATCTTCCGCATGATCCACCCGTTCGATAGAGGCGGTGCTGAGCGTTAGCGGTTGCGGCTTCTTCCAGCCCCCGTCGTAGCGGGGCTCCCGGCGCACCACATCCAAGATGAGCTTGGCAGCGGCGACGGATTCTTTGGCCTTGAGTACATACAAGATCTCGCGCTCGCCGGCGCGGGGACGTTCCCGGGATCGTTGCTCAGCGGCCTCGACGGATTGCGGCTGCGCCCTCGGACGGTCATTAGAGCCAAGGGCGTGAGGGTGCCGGTTGAAATTGTCTATGGCGGCGGCCAGGTCCGCATCGGTGAAGCTGAGCTCCTCAGTGCGCGGATCGTCCGAGTCGTCGGAGGAGTCGATGTGATCGTACGCCGCCAGGTAGCCCGCAGCGTCGGAGACCAGCACCGTGGCCCAGATGTGCTTGCACACGCCCAAGTTGGCGCTGAAGTAAGGGCACTCGCACAGGACCCGCAGCGTGGAGCCGTCCAGGGTGAGACTCACCGGGTACACGTCGGTGCCCTGTACCCGGGCGCGTACCTGCTCGTCGTCCGCGTTGAACACATGCACGGCTGAGCGCCGGTACAGCGCCTGGCCCCTCTCCCGAACGCGCGCGGGCACCACCGGTTCCAATCGGTCGGTGAGCGTCATACAAAAAAGCTGCTAAGCACAGGGTCGGCGGTGGTCATCCACCT
>JAHWKV010000184.1 GCA_019347725.1 Actinomycetota bacterium | reverse complement strand
TTAGTAGTTGCACTGATAATTGGAGCGGTTGCCGCCGGCGCGGCATTCGTGGCCTTCAGACCACAACCCAAGGGCGCGAATGTAAAGAAGATCCCGCCGGCGCTGCGTCCCGCCGAACCGGATGCGCTTTTGGAATCCGAGCGTCTCAACAGAGTCTCCGCCTGGGGGCTTGTCCTGACCGTGTTTTTTGCTTTCTTCCTGCCGGCTTACTGGCTCCAGGAACCTCAGAACCGGCGCAACAACGAAGAAAAATTTGAAGAGGAGTCCATCGAGCGGGGCGAAGAGTACTACGCCATGGCGATCGACCAGCAAACCGGTGAGCCGAACCGTAGCGGCAAGGAATGCGCGCGATGCCACGGCGATGGGGCCCAAGGGGGAACCAACGAGTTCGTGAATCCCGACACCGGTGAAACCAGCATGGTCCAGGTTCCGGATTTGGTAACTGTCTTTGCCCGCTACGAGGAGCCCCCACCCGGTTACGACGACGCTAGGACCTACATTCGCGAGGTCATTGAGCGAGGCCGGCCCGGAACCGACATGCCCACCTGGGGGGTCGAGTACGGAGGTCCTTTGACCGAGCAGGAGATCAACGACATCCTCAACTGGCTCGAGACCATCCAGCAGGAAGCCGACGTGTCCGCAGACGCATCCGGGGAGGATATCTTCAACCAGATGTGCGCATCGTGTCATGGGGCTGGCGGAGCCGGCGGTTCCGGACCGGCAATGCAGGGGGGCTCTGAAGTTCAAATGTTCCCAGACGTCGCAGAACACGAAGCCTTCGTTAAGGAGGGCTCCACCCCTGGACAGCCCTACGGAACCTCGGGTATGGGCACAGGGGCAATGCCGGCCTGGGGTGGACGCCTGACCGACGAACAGATTTCGGCGGTTGTCGAGTACGAGAGGAGCCTGTAAGCAAGATGAATGAACTCCTTTTGCTGGCAACGGAAGCGCCGGCTGACAACGGGGACGGAACTTTCCTAAAGGGCATCTTGATCACCATCGCCTTTATCGTCGTGTTCGTGGGCAGCGTCTGGCTGCTTACCTCGATGATTCTCGGGGCCAAGCTCGGCTACTTCGTGACCGGGTCCTGCCTGTTCGCCGTCATGGTCCTGCTCTCTGGAATCTGGGTTGTGACTTCTCTGGGACCCAAGGGGGAACAGGGCTTTTGGGGGGATCTGGGCAATGACACCGCGTGGACCGCGGTAGCCGCCGGAGATCTCTCCAACATCTCGACCGAATGGGGCTCCTGGGACGTGGGCAGCTACCCGGACGGGGAAGGTTGGGTCGAGCCCGCAGATGACGTTTACCTGGCCGACCTCGAGGGCGCGGACAGCACCGCGTCACAAGTGCCCAACGCCCGGCCGATCATGGAATCATTTGTCGGCGAGACGGTCAGCGACATCCCGGGCATCAAAGAAGACGCCGCCGAACGGGTCGAGGGTGAGGTCAATCTGGAGTCAGGCAATTTCGAAACGGTCGAGTTCCGTATGAAGGAGGCCGAGGTGGACGGTAAGGAATCGGTTATCGCCGTGGCCCGGGCAGTACCCACCGGGGAGCTGTTAACCGACGATCTGGGCGGGGCGAAGGAGGCCACCATCGCCAAGTTCCTAATTGAGCCGGACGACGAAGTCGAAGAAGGCGACCCGGTAATCGAGCTCGAGATCGACGGCGAAACGACCGAGCTCACGGCTACGCAGGCGGGGAGGATAATCGACCTCCCGTTCGAAGAGGGCGACTCGATCCAGCCGGAGGTCGCCTTCGCAATCATCGACATCAGCGGTCAGGAAGGTGCGCCGGAGCCGGTCGAGGTAGCCGCCGCCCGGGTGCGGGGCTCGGAGCGAGTGCCGTCACTCATCTACCTGGCGGTCAGCCTGGTGGGCATGATTGGGCACTTAGTCGGCGTCAGCAAGACCGAGAGGGCGGCCAGGATCACGCAGCCGCAAATCGCCTAGCCGATCAGATCCACCTACTGAAGTACCGGAAGAAAGCGGGGCCTAAAGGGCCCCGCTTTTACGTTTCCGCCGAAATCAAACCCGGTAGCTCCTCCGGATCCATCCCTGCCTCGAAAACCCACCGACCTTGGACCTCCACTACCGGAATAAACCAGCCGTACTCTTCCTTTAGCCCGCGGTCGGAGTTGATGTCCACCTCGTGAAAAGCGATACCCTCCCGATCCAACACCGCCTTGGCCTGGTCGCACAGAGTGCATCCCGGCTTGGCAAACAGCGTTACCCGGTTCATATGCCGACCAGCTTCTCCAGTCCCACAGACATCATCCACCGCTGAATCACCGCGGAGATCACATACACCCGATCGAAGAACAGCAGAAGTCCAAAAGCCACCAATATTGCGCCCGCCGACCGCATCACCCACTTCTGATGCCTGCGGAAGAACTGCAGTACGCCCGCCAGCTTGGACACACCCAGTGCGGAAAGTACGAACGGGACACCCAAACCGAGCGAGTACACCAGCAGCAGCGACGCTCCCCTGCCGGCGGTCTGCTCCTGCGAGGCCAGCAGCAGGGTCGCACCCAGAGTGGGTCCGATACACGGGGTCCACCCCACGCCGAAAGCAATGCCCATGAGGTAGTTACCCGCCCGCGTGCTGCCGGTGCGCATGTCCATCCGGCGCTCGTAGTACAGCCGCTTGAACGACAGCACCCCCATGAACATCAAACCCATGAGCACTATCAAGCCACCGCCGATGCGAGATACTAGTTGACGGTTCTGAGTCAACATCGACCCGGCCAGACTCGCCGAGGTACCCAGCAAAACGAATATGGTGGAGAAGCCCAACACAAACAGCAGCGTCGGCACCAACAGCCGGCGGGGCGAAGCTTCCCCCGAATCCACCGCATCCACCGACACGCCCGACATGTAGGACAGATAGCCGGGCAGCAAGGGCATCACGCAGGGCGACAAGAACGAGGCTGCGCCCGCCACGAACGCGATCAGAAACCCTACGGAAGCCGGGTCGCTCACGCCACGTCACCGGATCCGGATGTCCCCTTGCCGGCGGGACGATAGGCCCTGCGGGTCGACGCCCGCAAGAACCCCGCGTACATAACCGCCGCGCCCAATGCCAGTCCCACGGCGAAGACCGAGCCCTGCCCCTGACGGGCGAAGACGCTGGCGACCGCGACCACGCTGGTGCCGAGCGCAATCAGCACATTTCCCTGCATCAGACGTTTCGCGGCCTCTCCGGGCCGGCGGGCCAGCCTTCGCGCCGACCATATAGCTCCACCGACCACAATCGCGAAGCCCGCATAGGAGTAGTAGCGAGACAGCGACCTGGCTCGGTCCGAGATGACGTCCGAGCCCATGGGGATGGAATTGACCACCGCCGTGAGACCTGGGTGGTTTACCTCGGCGGTCATCACCACCAGAGCGGCGTAGGCGGCCAAGCCGGCCACCACCAGCGCGCATACGTGACCCATGGGCCGCGACAGATACAGATACAGCGTTCCCACCGCCAGCACGGGAACATTAACCACCGCGCCGAAGTAATAGTAACTGCGAAACCAGCCCGCGGACCAGCCGAGGCTCATTCCCGCTGCAGCCGATAACGACGCCGCACAAAATGCGCTCAGGGCCAGCGCCCAGGCCAGATGTTGCGGCCTTCGGTCCCGAATGAACCGGCGTAGAAGGTCGAAGCAGAACCAGCCGCTGGCCACCGCGGCCAGGAACGGAAACATCGCCATTAACACACCTTTAAGGACCCGCGGCCCGATAAAGCTTGTCACAATGGAACAAGACGCGGCTGCGGATTTTCACTGGAAAGGACACCCGATGGCGATAGACGTCGTTGTCGTAGACGACACGAAACAC
>JAHWKV010000183.1 GCA_019347725.1 Actinomycetota bacterium | reverse complement strand
CCGAGTTGGCGGGCTCGATTGACACCCTGGGTAAAGCGATCGTCGGTGCTATCGAGCAGTACTTTGGCTAGCGCCTGGGGCGGGCAGGCGCGGACCCCCCGTGGCTTCGCCGCCTGCCGCTATTCTGCGGCATATCCTGACTAAGTCCTCTCCGGATCCAAACTCGATCACTATCTTGCCGCGGCCCCGACCCATGGCCACCTTGACCCGGGTCTGCAGCTGGTCCGACAGGGCGTCGGCGATCTCACCCAGGCCGGCATTGGCTCCGGCCGGAGCCTGCGTGCTCTCGGGGCGCTCTCCGGGCGCCGGGGATGCTCCCCCGCCTGATTCCCGCTCCCGCTTGACCAGCTCCTCCGTCTCCCGCACCGACAAACCTGCCGAAGCCACGCGGTTGGCCAGCCGCTCCAACAAGGGGTGCCCGACCAGTCCCAATAGCGTTCGAGCGTGACCGGCGCTGAGCTTGCGCTGCATCACCATCGCCTGCACGGAATCCGGCAGCTCCAGCAGCCGCAGGGCATTGGTAACGGCCGGCCTGGACAGGCCCATCCGTTCCGCAAGCTGCTCGTGGGTCAGTCCGGCCTCTTCCAGCAACTGCCGGTAGGCGGCGGCCTCTTCGATCGGATTCAGGTCTTGGCGGTGTACGTTCTCGACCAGCGCCCTTTCCAATGAGCCGCTATCGTCGGTGTCGATCACGATCGCCGGTATCGTCGACAGCCCGGCTCGCTGCGCCGCCCGCCACCGGCGCTCCCCCATCACCAGCTCGTAGGCGCCGCCGCCGACCGTCCTTCGTACCACGACCGGCTGGAGTAAGCCAAGCTGGCGGATCGACGCGCTGAGTCCGATCAAGGCGTCCTCGTCGAAGTGCCGGCGCGGCTGACGGGGGTTTGCAGAAATGATCGATGGGGGCAGCTCCTCCAGGCTGTTGGCGCCGGACGGAATAAGCGCTCCCAGACCCTTACCTAGTCCGCCTTTTGCGCTCACAGTCAACCCCCTATTGGGCGCAAGCCGCCCTCACGGGCCAGCCTGCCCGATCCACCCAGCTTCAGCCCTTGGGTTATGCCGGCAACTTCTCGCGCCAGCTCGTGGTAGGCGATTGAGCCCTTGGACCTGGGGTCGTAGAGCGCCACGGGCTGTCCAAACGAAGGCGCCTCGGACAGACGTACGCTTCTGGGAATAACGCTCTTGAAGACCCTGCCGGGGAAGTGTCCGGTCACCTCCGAGGCCACTTGGTCGGAAAGGCGGGTTCGGGAGTCGTACATAGTGAGCACAATTCCGGTCATCTGCAGTTGCGGGTTGAGCGAGGTCTGCACCAGATTTATGTTCTTGAGTAGCTGGCCCAGCCCCTCCAGCGCGTAATACTCACACTGGATGGGGACTATCACCTCGCCGGCGGCTGCCAGCGCGTTTACCGTAAGCAAGCCCAGCGAAGGCGGGCAGTCGATCAACACGAAATCGAATTCGTCCACGAAAGGACCCAGCGCCCGCTGCAACTTAAGCTCCCGGCTAAAAGCGGTCACCAGCTCTATCTCCGCACCCGCAAGGTCGATCGACGGGACGCAGAAGAGGTTTCTCACCGCCGTGGCCTCAATGGCGTCTTCGACAGCCACCTCTTCTACCAGAATTTGGTACATACTGGAGGAGACTCGCCGGACGTCCACCCCCATACCCGTCGTCGCATTGGCTTGGGGATCCAGATCCATCACCAATACGCGGCAACCCTCCAGCGCCAGCCACGCGCCGAGGTTGATCACAGTGGTCGTCTTACCAACCCCACCTTTGTGGTTGACCACCGCCATTACTCTGGCCTTGCGGTTGCTGTCCTCCAAACCAACACCCATCTAACCTATACAGCCCAGACTCATCGAGAGCTTTAGGGACACTAAACGGCCCTCAACCTTACGTTGAAGGTTAATGGCGCACACGGCACGCCGACTGCCTAGCAACCGTGCCTGTACTGAGAGTACGCGCACTCGGTCGCGCGGTCAATCACCTACCGGACTCTTTCGTCAGAAAAGGACGTCGCGCCTGGGGGCAGTTTCACGTGTAACCATACCACCAGCCTTCTTGCTCTACGCTTCGGCTGCCCCGCCGGCGACCGTGCTCGAGCCGCCTGGGTGCAACACTGGGGCGTTCGCCTCGTCAGCCTCATAAACAATCGCACCCGGCTGAGGCTCCACCCTACCCGTCGAACCTGCCTATACCCCGACGCCCCACCCCACTTGGGTACGCCCAAGCGGGCCCCCGCTCCCCTATCGACCCGCGTCACGGCGCTAACTTAAACTCGATGGGCCTAAGTATCGCTCGCCTGCCCGGCAACTAAACCACTCCGTCTCGAGATCACCTTCCATTTGTCGTCTCTCACCTACCAGGGGTTCCCCAGGTCGTGCAGGACCCGACCCACTCCGGACTCGTCGGTTGGGTTGAGTACTTAGTTCTGGCTCGACTATGTTTCCCGTGAAACGTTCGCCAAGCGCCCAAGGGGGGCGGTTTCACGAGAAACATCACGCAGGCCGACATTTAGACGGTCGACGGCTCCGGGGGCTTTCCTTGGTGAGAACAACGCGCATACTCTCGCGGTGTCGATCGCCGCCGGAATGTTTGCCGTTGAACGGCGTCTGAAATGCGGGCCCGACGGGCGTCGGCGCCGGAATGCGCACAGCCGGGGGAGTGGCCATAGGCGGGGGAGTGGCGGACCTATGTTTCACGGGAAACACAACAACTACGCACGGGGCCGGCTCACAGAACCCACCTAGCAACCGGCTCCGTCCAGAGTCTTTCGGCTTTTGGTTCGGCTCTATTCGGCGGGAGATTACTCCTCCAACGGGCGCACGATTACGCGCCGACGAGGTTCTTGGCCCTCGCTGAAAGTCTCCAGGCCCTCGATCGGCGCTATCGCCTCGTGTACTACCTTGCGGTCGTACGCACCCATCGCCTCCATCTCCACCTCCACGCCCTCCAGGGCCCGGTCAGCTGCTTCCCTAGCCTGTCGGCCCAGCGACTCGCGGCGCCGGTCTCTGTAGCCTTCCACATCTAGCGATATGCGGACCTTGGTTTGCGCTTGACGCTGCACCGCCGTTCGCAGCAACTCCTGGATGCCATCGAGCGTCTGGCCCCGGCTGCCGATCAGCAGCCCTACGTCGCCACCTTCTATCGATGCGGCTATGCTGCCGTCGGGCATGATGTCTGCCACCACATCGCCATCCGCCTCCATGGCATCGAGCAAACCTTCCAGGAAGTCCAGGGCATCGTCTCGAGCGTCCTCCAGTAGCTGCTCGCGCGACGGACCCCCTTCCTCGCCCTTCTGCTCCGATTCAGTCTGTTCTTCTTCAGTCATCCCCGCCCCTTGTTCGGCTTACGCGCTGCAGAATCCTTGCCTGACGGCCCCTTGGCCTTTGTTCCAGCCCGCGCGCCGCTTGCAGCGCGCCTCGTTCGCTTGTTAGGGGGGCTCGGGGCACCCTTCGGGGGACGCTTCGGTGTGGGCTTCCCCTTGGGCGCCGGCGCACCTTTGTCGTCTCTTGCCCTGGTTCCCGCTTCCTTGTGGCTCGATCCCGTCGCCTGCCTGGGGGAGCCTTTGCCCGCATCCTTCCCGCCGCGCTTTGGGTCTCTCTGCTCTCTACGCCTACCGGCCCCCGGGGCCGCCTTTTGCTTCTCCGGCGGCGGCCCCGGGCCGCCGATCTTCTTAAGGAGCACGTACTGCTGGCCGATGGTCCACACGTTGCTGGCCGTCCAGTACACAGTCAGCCCGGCTGGGAAATTGATTGAGAAGAAAACGACCATCAGCGGCATGAACTGCATGATCTTTTGGGTCTGCGCCATCTGTGGATCCGCCGCGGCCGGTTGCA
>JAHWKV010000182.1 GCA_019347725.1 Actinomycetota bacterium | reverse complement strand
CAGTTTCCTCCGCCTTGGGCAACAGACCGCACTCAACGCAGTACTCGATCTCTACTTCGCTCACCTCTTACACCTCACTTTCCTACCTCGAAGCCCGCTCGCCTAGCAGCAACCCTCGTCCTGCTTCAAACTCTCGCCCGGCTCACAAGGAATACAGGCAAGCAATCCGTTGACCGAACCGGCCGCGTGCGCTTCGAGCCTCTCCAGCAAATCCTCCACCGCCGGTCGGGCCACCCTGTAGAAGGATCGCCGCCCCTCCCGCCGGACATTGGTGAAACCGCAATTCGTCAGGCAGCCAAGATGAACCGACACGCGAGGCTGACTGACGGGTAAGACTTGCGTCAATGCCCCCACCGTCATCTCGCCGCGCTCTCGCAACAACTGCAGAATCCTCAGTCGAACCGGGTCCGCCAGAGCCGAAGCCGCCTTCGCAAGCACCAGAAGGGCAGTCTGCTCCGGCAGCCCTCCAAGTGGCGCCGCTACAGAAACCTCCGTCCCACTGGGAGTTGCACGCAATCCGCCCATCCTTTCCGCGGCCAGCCCGAGTTCCATTCGGGTACCCGAATAGTGTACCCCTCGCACCATCTCCTGACGGTATTGCAGGGCCTCGATTCAGTCCGGCAGCAGCGGCACCGACAGTCCCTGGTTGCGACCGAGCAGCACCGCTCGCGTTATGGCCGAAGACCCAAATTTATCCCGAACTCGGTCGACGGCCATATCGACGGTAAGCGCGCTAAAGGTAGGTACCGGTAGCTCGAGCTGCACGGGTCCGACATCCCCCAGGCCGCTGAGAGTGACTCCGACCAGCGTTATTCCCCGCCTTTGGATCATAGGCATAGCCTTGGCGAGCAGCTCGCGGGCGGCGGCAAGGATCGCCTTAGTGTGCGCCGTCGATCTGGGCAGGGTATGTGAGCGCGTTACCCGCATGTAGTCATCAAAACGGATCCGAAGCGTGACCGTTTGGCAGGTACGGTCGGCTGCCCGCAGCCTGCGGCCAAGTCCATCAACCAATCCAACGAGGTCAGTCTCGAGCGCCTGGATTGATTGAGAACCACGACCTAGCGCCCGCTGAGCTCCCATGGAACGGCGGCGCCGCACCTGGACCGGCCGCGGGTCGCGATTGTGGGAAAGAGCGTGGATATGACGCCCCGCTGCCTGACCGAGAATTTCTACCAAATCCTTTTCGGGCAGGTGCGCAACCTGGCGCACGGTGGTGATGCCACGCTCACGCAGCTTGGCTGCGGTAACTCCCCCAACGCCCCACAGCCGCTCGACCGCAAGAGGGTGCAAGAAGTCGAGCTCGGAGTCGACCGGTACGACCAGCAATCCGTCGGGTTTGGCCACACTGCTGGCTACCTTAGCCAGGAATTTGGTCCGGGCCACCCCGACCGAGATGGGAAGACCGACGCTCTCGAGCACATCCCGCCGCAAGCTCGTAGCGATTTGAGACGGCGAACCCGAGATCCGCCTCAGCCCGCCTACCTCAAGAAAAGCTTCGTCGATAGACAAGCCTTCCACGAAAGGGCTCGTTTGGGCGAATACCTGAAACAGCGCCTTACTCGCCTCGCTGTAGGCACTCATCCGCGGAGGAACAACCACCGCGCCCGGACACGTTCGGCGGGCAACCGCCATGCCTATCGGCGTGCTGATACCTAAAACTTTAGCCTCGTAGCTCGCCGCAAGCACGACACCCGAGCCCACCATGACTGGCCGGCCGCGTAAGGCGGGGTTATCCCGCTGCTCGACAGAGGCGTAGAAGGAGTCGACATCGGCATGCAGAATCGTTGGGTCGCCCGACACGAACATATGTTCCCATGTTTCCCGCGCGGTTTCTGGGTAAAAAACCACCTACGCAACATCCAACCGAGACACAAGACATGCACGAGACAAAAAACCAAGCCCCATCCATCCCTTTTCTAAGACCAAGCACACTGGAGGCTCCACATGAGCTCGCGTGACGTGGATACGTTGCCCGCCGAGGAGAAGCTAGATTTTTCGGAAATGGTCGATTCGGCCGGTCCAACGCCGGCTACGAGTCACAACCTCTTCGTGGTCGGGTTCAGCGAATTCCATCGCCCGCTCTTGGAGGCGGTTACCGAGGCGCAGGGGTGCACTTTTCACCCGCTTCTAGAGGAGGAGGAGCTACTTAACCCGCGCCACGTCCCTGTGCGCGAGTTGCTCGACCAAGGTCATCGCCAGCTGGATGCGTTCGACGGCTCGGTAGACGGTATCTGCACATATTGGGATTTCCCATCGAGCTGCATCGCTCCGATCCTGGCTGCGGATAGAGGTCTTCCCCACGTGCCGCTCGACGCAATTTTGCGCTGCGAGCACAAGTACTGGAGCCGGCTCGAACAGCAGAAGATAGTGCCGGAGCAAGTGCCGGGCTTTAACGCGGTCAATCCGTTCGACGAGTCGCCGGGCGAACAGATCAACTTCGATTATCCGTTTTGGCTAAAACCCGTGAAGTCGTTCAATGCCTACCTTGGGTTTTACATCGGCGGCCCCGAGGACCTGGAGCATGCCATCGGTCGCATCCGTGCCGGGATACACCATCTAGCGAACGCATTCAACGACGTGCTCGAGCGGGTCGAGATGCCGCCCGAGATGGAGGGAATAGACGGGTGGCACTGCATCGCGGAGGAGATCATACCCGGCGGGCGGCAGTGCACCGTCGAGGGGTACGGACATGAGGGAGATATCTACGTTTACGGCATCGTGGACTCTCGCAAATACCCTGGGAAGCACGCTTTTTCGCATTACGAGTACCCGTCAATGCTTCCGGAGCGGGTCCAAGAACGGATAACTGAGACCACCGCCAAGGTCATGGGGCATATCGGCTACTACGGCGGGGCGTTCAATATCGAGTTTTTCTGGGACGAAAAAACCGACCGCCTGTGGCTTCTGGAGATCAACACACGCGTCTCCCAATCCCACTCGGAGCTTTTCGCCAGCGTCGACGGTCAAGCGAATCATGCCGTCACGGTAGGGCTAGCTCTCGGGAAGAAGCCCCGCTTCGAGTCGCGCCAGGGCAAGTTCCCCTGCGCTGCAAAGTTCTTCTTACGCGCCTTCAGCGACGGTGTGGTGGAGCACGTCGCGGATCCGGAGCGGATCGAACAGATCCCGCTCGAGGTTCCGGGGACACGCGTAGAGTTGCAAGTAAAGCCGGGGGATCGTCTCTCCGAAATGCCCCATCAGGAAAGCTACAGCTATGAGCTGGCTTGGATTTACGCGGCAGGCGAATCGGAATCGGAGATCCTCGAGAAAATCGACGCCGTTGTGGACAGGCTGGACATCAGGATCGACGAGGGCGTCACACAGTAGGCCGGCAAAGCTCACCGTCGGCCAGATGCGTTCGATGGCTCGGTAAACGGTATAAACAGAATCGGAGATCCTCGAGAAAACCGACGCCGTTGGGCCCTTCACGTTCGGTCATAGGCCACTCCTTCGGTGGGCAAGGCCCTCGTCAAATTGACACGGAAGAGTTGCCGCCGATGAGCTTGATAATTCACTTCAGAACCTCTCGAGCGTAAGGGCGGGAGATATGGGGCTATCAGGTTTCGTGGGTTGAGAAATTGGCGCGTTCAGCTATCGGAGACCAGCATTCATACCATGCCAGGCTTCTGTAGGCACCTGTCCCTTCGGCCACCGGCATGTGCGCCGCCCCAATCGGTCTGGGACTTACCTGTTCCTACAAGGTGTCACGGGCCGGAGGCCAGCAAGGGCTGCGGATAGTAGGTTTCGACGACGAGCTCTCAGGAAAAGAACGTGTGTTCTACAGCGATTTAATCCACTGGCCCCCCTGAGAGGAGACCTGATGCAAAACGTCTTTATCCTGGCGCTCGACG
>JAHWKV010000181.1 GCA_019347725.1 Actinomycetota bacterium | reverse complement strand
GGGCGGTCTGGTACAGCGTGTCCGCGGGGTCGCCGGAGCGCCACATCTCCGGCGGCGCGGCGAAGGGCTCGCCGGCCTCGGCGGCCGGCGCGGCTCGGTCCGCGGCGTCGCCCGCCAGCGCCCCGCCGCCGATCAGCGGCAGGAACGGCGAGATACGGGCCATGGCCGCAAAGCGGTTGAAGAACTCGTCCTCCGGCCCGAACACGCGACCGAGCAGGGGCGCGACGCGCAGCAACGTGAAGGTGGAGGCGGTCACCTCGGCGCCAACGAGGTCGGCATGCTGCAGGCCCTGCTCAAAGCGGGCATAGTGCCCGACCTTATAGTGGGCACCTCCGTGGGCGCACTCAACGGCGTTGCGATAGCCGCTCAGCCGGACCTGGAAACCGTGGACAACCTACGGCAGGCCTGGATGGATCTGGGGCGGGAGAAGGTCTTCTCTTCGGCTCTGGGCGGGGCGGGGAACCTGATGCGCAACAAGGGCATCTATCTGCACACCAACTCCAACCTCAAAAAGCTGATCAAGCGGCTGCTGCCGGTGGAGAACTTCGAGGAGTTAAAGGTGCCCTTCCAGTGCGTCGCCGCCAGCATCGAACGCGCCGCCGAACACTGGTTCAGCCGGGGACCGCTGGTTCCCGCAATCCTGGCTTCCTCCGCCGTACCGGGCCTATTGCCCCCGGTCCGCATCGACGGCGAGCACTTCTATGACGGGGGCGTGGTCAACAGCATCCCGATAGAGCGGGCCCTGCAGCTGGGGGCGACGGAGCTGTACATACTGCACGTAGGGCGCGTCGAGCAGCCGTTGAGCCCGCCCACCAACCTTTTTCAGGTGGCCAACGTGGCATTCGAGATTGCCCGCCGGCACCGCTTCGCCAAGGACATGGCCAGCCTGCCCGAAGGGGTCGCGGGACACGTGCTGCCCACCGGCGAGGAGGATCCGGCCACCAGCCCGCTGTCGCAGCTTAAGTACAAAGATTTCACTCACGTATCCGAACGCATGCAAACCGCCTACGAGGCCACCTCCCGCTACCTGGCGGAGACGCGCGACGGCGGGAACTGAGCGGCGATGCCGCCCCGCATCGTAAGGCGCCTCGTGGTGGCGCCGGTCGTGCTAATCGTTTGCCTTGCACTGATAGCCGCGTCGCCGGCATGGCTGGCGGCGGCGCTGGTCTTCGATATGGCCACCCGGCACAATCTGCGGGCAACCCGCGCCGCAACCTTCTTCCTTTACTACCTGGTGCTCGAGATAGGGGGCGTCTTGTACCTGACGCTGCTGTGGCTGGCCAGCGGGGCCGGGCTCGGCGTGAGGTCACAGATCATGCAAAGGGCACACTTTGCCTTCATGCGCTGGTGGCTGGGAGGTCTCTACGGGGCCGCCGGGCGGCTGTTTCGACTGCGGATCGACATTCACGACCCGCCCGAACCACGCTGGGGACCGGTCCTGGTGTTCAGCCGCCACGCCGGACCGGGAAACTCCTTGATGCTGGTGACCACCCTGATGCTGCAGTACCGGCGCCTGCCTCGCATCGTCATGCTCGCCAAGCTGCAGTGGGACCCTCTTATCGACATCGTGGGCAACCGCCTGCCCAACCGTTTCATCCGCCACGGACCCGCGCACAGCGAAAGATCCCGGCAGGCGGTCGCCGAGCTGGCCGCGGACGCCACGGACGACAGCGCCTTTATCCTGTTTCCCGAAGGCCGGGACTTCACGGACAAGCTGCGCCTCAAAGCCATCGACTACCTGCGGAGCAAGGGCCACTCCGATCGGGCGGACAAGGCGGAGCGAATGGTCAGGGTACTGCCCCCTCGTCACGGGGGCGTGGCCGCTGCGGTCCGCGCCGCCCCTGCAGCGGATGTGGTCTTTGTGGCCCACACGGTGCTGGAGGACGTGGGATCCTTTGCCGAGCTGTGGAGCCGGATTCCGTTTGCCAGGCCGGTGGCGGCCCGCTACTGGCGCATACCCAACTCGCAGGTACCCACCGATCAAGACGAGCTGATCGACTGGCTCTACGGCTGGTGGGAGCGGATCGACAGCTGGATCCTCACTCAAATAGAGCGTCAATCCACCGAATGAACCCAGCACATATGAGATGGTTCCCAGAACGGCCAAAGGGCCGCCATGGCGAAGCGGCCCTCTGGCTGCGGAATCGCCCGGTACGACTCCGCCCTGGGCCTGCGAGGAGCCAAGCGCTGTGAGTGTACAACATGAGCATATTGTCATGTCGTCATGCGGCCCCTTCGCCCAGCCTGCCAAATTGCGATCCGCACTCAGCCGAGCGTAGGCTGAGCCAGCGCCCAGCCAAAAAACAGGGGGGTCGGTCACGACCGGGGGCTTAAAGGCCGGGCGCAAGTCTACAGAAGACCTCGGCCGTACGCCCGACCCCGAGAGGGGGATTCACGATGAACGACGTCAACGTTCGTCAGCCGGTCGAGAACGCGCTTTCCGACGTAGCAACCTTCGTCCCAAAGCTGCTCGGCGCCGTGCTGATACTGATCATCGGCTGGTTGATTGCCCGGGCAATCCAGAAGCTGACCCACACGCTTTTGACCAAGGTCCGCTTTGATGCCCTGGTGGATCGCAGCGGCGTCGGCGCCGCGATCGAGCGCGCCGGCTTCCCGGATTCCGGCCTTCTGCTGGCAAAGGTCGTGTACTACGGGATTTTGTTGCTCACCCTGCAGATTGCCACCGGAGTCTTCGGCGATTCGGCGATACAAAGCGCCCTAGATGCTGTGGTGGCTCTCATTCCCAAGCTGTTCGTAGCCGTGGTGATCATTTTGATCGCCGGAGCGATCGCTGCTCGGGTAAAGGAGATAGTCGCCGGATCCGCCGGCGGCCTGGCCTACGGCGACAATCTTGCCAAGGCCGCGTCTGCGGCGATATGGATCACGGGCGTCTTCGCCGCGTTGAACCAGGTGGAGATCGCCGCCGAGATCGTCAACTCTCTGTTCACCATCATCGTAGGCAGCATCGCGCTGATCCTGGTCATCAAGTTCGGGGTCGGAGGCATCTGGGCGGCTCGGGACCGCTTCTGGCCCGCCGTCTACGACAAGCTGGGCAGCAAAGCCCCGCCCACGCCCAAGAGCTCCGGCGGAGACAAAGAGCAGTAGATGCAGATGCCTGTGCAGCTGCCGGGTCACCGGAGGATTCGAAGCCCGGGTCGTACCCGGGCGCCCCCCAGGGGATAGTAGGCATCGACCCAGCCCAAAAGCCTGTTCCCTGCGCGCCTAAAGCACGCCAAGACTCGGAGCTTGCCACCATGTAGTAACGGTGCAGCGCTAGGGCGCAGCGCACCGGTAAGGTAGGAACACATGGAACTGGGCATCTACACATTTGCGGAGCGAACCACCGATCCCAACACCGGCGAGACCGTCAGTCCCCGGCAGCGCCTGCGCGATCTGATCGAAGAGGTCGAGCTGGCCGACCGGCTGGGCCTGGACGTCTTCGGCGTAGGCGAGCACCACCGCCCCGACTTCGTTGTTTCGGCGCCGGCCATCGTGCTGGCCGCTGCCGGCGAGCAAACCGACAACATCCGCCTGACCAGCGCAGTTAACGTGATCAGCTCAGACGATCCGGTGCGGGTGTTCCAGGACTTCGCCATATTGGACCTGTTGACCGGCGGCCGAGCCGAGATCATGGCCGGGCGGGGCTCGTTCATCGAGTCGTTCCCCCTGTTCGGCTACGAGCTGAGCGACTACGACTCGCTGTTCGAAGAAAAGCTCCTCATGTTGATGGAGTTAAGGGAATCGGAGCGCATCACCTGGAAAGGCAAACACCGGCCCCCCATCGACGACCGCGGCGTCTACCCGCGCCCGTTGCAGCAGCCGCTGCCCATCTGGGTGGCGGTGTAGAAGCCTCGTCGCATCC
>JAHWKV010000180.1 GCA_019347725.1 Actinomycetota bacterium | reverse complement strand
GGGCGTGTCACTATCTCCCGAGCCCCGCGGCTCGACCACGAGCACTCGGTATCCCCGCTGCTCGAAAAGGCCCGTGACCGGACCCCACGCGGCCGCGGAAAGCCCGAGACCCGGAATGAGGACGACCGTCTCAGCGCCATCGCCGTGCACTTCGTAATGGATCCTCGTGCCATCACTGTCTGCGTACGGCATCGATCCCAATGATGCATGCCGGTGAGCGCATGTCAAGCAGAGAGCGAAAGTGTGTTCCAAAGGATCGCCGACGGCGCTACTTAAGTAGCAGCGACTTCACGCCCGGAGCTCCAATCCGTAGCGAATGGCCCCGGTAACGTAGGCCTTCGCCCCCCTGACCGCCTCTTCCACGGAGATGCCCTTGGCCAGGTAGGCAGCTATCGCAGCAGCCAAGGTGCAGCCGGTCCCGTGCGTGTTTTTGGAATCAATCCGCTCCGACGAGATCTCCACCAGAGACTCTCCGTCAGACAGGATGTCGGTCGCACGCTCGCTTAGATGGCCCCCTTTAACCAAAACGTGTCGGGGGCCCATCTGGTGAAGCATCCGAGCGGCCTTCCTCATCTGATTCAGATCTCCCACGTCGGTCCCGGTTAGCGCGGCAGCCTCATGCAGGTTTGGGGTGACCAGCAGGCATCGAGGCAACAGCTGAGTCTTTAGCGCCTCTACGCTGTCCCCGGAGAGCAGAGCATGTCCGCTTTTGGATAGGAACACAGGGTCCACCACCAGGTTGGTGATGTCGAAGTCATAAACGGCTTTGGCGACCACCTGGACGATCGAGCGGCTGGCCAGCATGCCGGTCTTGGCAGCTCCTGGAGGGATGTCCTTGCAAACCTCGTCCATTTGCTCCCGGACGAACCAGGGAGGCAGTTCCTGTACGGCAGAAACCCCCAAGGTATTCTGTGCCGTACACGCCGTGATGGCGCTCATACCGTGCACCCCGCAAGCCAGGAAGGTCTTAAGATCCGCCTGAATGCCGGCACCGCCGGACGGGTCGGATCCGGCTATGGTCAGCGCAGTGGGTACTCTCAAACTCTAAGGTGGTCCCAGCCGGGAGCTTCCAGCGGAGTCTCGCCCGTTTCCAACAGCAAAGCCCGGCCCCTGGCGGCATCCACCACCTCTCCGACTTTGGTGACCAGCGTTCCCGTGGCTTCGGTGACCGCGGCAATTGCCTTGTCGGACCTGTCGGCAGGGATCGTAAAGCACAGCTCGTAGTCTTCTCCCCCGGACAAGCCGAGCTCCAGGGCGCTGCGACCCAGATCCAGACTTCCAAGATCGACCAGCGGCAACTCACCGGCTTGAACCAACACACCCACGTCCGATTCGTGGCAGATGTGGCCCAGGTCGGCGCAGAACCCGTCGGAGATGTCGATCATTGCGCTCGGAAGGTGGCGCCTGAGCACCTCCACCTCCTTCACGCGAGGCGTCGGCCTTAAATGAGCCTTGAGCAGGTCCAGACGGCTGCGGTCCTCGCGCCTCATCAACTCCAAGCCTGCCGCAGAAGCCCCCAACCGGCCCGTGACACACACGGCATCGCCCAATCGGGCACCGGAGCGCTCTATGGATAGACGGCCGGCAGGGTTGCCCAACAACGCAACCGAGATGACGATCTGCGGGCAACGTGAGAGATCACCCCCGACTACCGCCATGTCGAACTCGGCACAGAACTCCTTCATTCCTGCGTACAGGGCCTCAACCCACTCGACGTCCAGCCCCGGACTCAAACCGAGACCCACCACCGCCCTACGTGGAGTTCCCCCCATGGCCGCCACGTCACTGGCATTGACCGCCAGGGCCTTGTAACCGAGGTCCTCCGGTCCGGTAAGCCGCGTGTCGAAGTGGACGCCTTCGACCAGCAGGTCGGTGGTCAAGAATATGGTTCCGGCCGGGGCGCGCAGGATCGCAGCGTCGTCGCCGACCCAGGTCTCACCCTCTCCCGGATCGCCGAGGATCTTGCTAATCCGGGAGATCAAACCAAATTCGCCTACTGTGCTCAGATCCACCTAGTGGCTCCCATCCGGCCGATGGCTATGCCGCCGTTTGCCCGTGGAGCAGCCGGCAGTGCAGATCGCTGGTCTCGCTAGCCGAGTTCCCCGTCCAGCTTCGCCAGCTCTTCTTTGAGCTCGGCCGGCACCCGGGGCCCCAGCTTCTCGTAATGCTCTTGAATCGAGGGGATCTCGGCTTTCCAGTCCTCGGCGTTAACCGCCAGCAGCTGCGTAAGAGTCTCGTCGGTCACGCCTTCGAGGCCCTCGGTGTCCAGGCTGTCGGGCGCCGGAACCAGTCCCAGCGGAGTCTCCACAGCTTTCGCCTTTCCGTTGATTCGCTCGCATACCCACGCCAGCACCCGGCTGTTTTCGCCGAACCCGGGCCACAGGAACTTGCCCTCGGGGCTCTTGCGGAACCAATTCACGTAGTAGAGCTTCGGCAACTTACTCTCGTCACCCTTGGCTCCTATGGACAGCCAGTGCGCCAGGTAGTCGCCCATGTTGTAGCCGCAGAAGGGCAGCATGGCAAACGGGTCACGGCGCACCTTGCCCACCGCTCCGGCCTGGGCCGCCGTCGTCTCCGAGGCCATGATGGAACCCAGGAACACGCCCTGCTGCCAATCCCTGGCCTCGGTGACCAGCGGCACCACCGACGCGCGACGACCGCCGAACAGCATGGCCGAGATCGGCACACCGGCCGGGTCCTCCCACTCGGGAGCGATGACCGGGCACTGAGCCGCTGGGCAGGTAAAGCGGGCGTTGGGGTGCGACGAGGGAGTGTCGTTGGCCGGGGTCCAGGAATTGCCCTTCCAGTCGGTCAGGTGCGATGGAGGCGTTTCGGTCATGCCCTCCCACCACACGTCGCCGTCGTCGGTCAGCGCGGTGTTGGTAAACAGGCTGTTGCTCTCCAGGGTGCGCATCGCGTTGTAGTTGGTCTCATCGGAGGTCCCCGGCGCCACACCGAAGAAACCCGACTCCGGGTTGATCGCGTACAGACGCCCGTCGGAGCCGAACTTGAGCCAGCAGATGTCGTCGCCCAGGGTCTCGACCTTCCAGCCGGGCAGCGTCGGGATCAACATGGCCAGGTTGGTCTTGCCGCACGCCGACGGGAAAGCGCCGGTTATGTACTTTGCGTCACCCTCCGGGGAGGTCACTTTGACGATAAGCATGTGCTCGGCCAGCCATCCGTCGTCGCGCGCCATGATCGACGCTATCCGCAGAGCAAAGCACTTCTTGCCAAGCAGCGCGTTACCGCCGTATCCGGAGCCGTAGGACCAAATCTCACGGGTCTCGGGGAAGTGCACGATGTACTTGTTCTCTGCATTGCATGGCCAGGAGTCATCTTTATCCCCCGGCTCCAGCGGAGCGCCTACCGAATGCAGGCAGGGCACGAACTCGCCCTCGTCGCCGAGCTCATCTAGAACTTTAGCCCCCATGCGGGTCATGATCCGCATGCTGACCGCCACGTACGGCGAGTCGGTCACCTCCACACCGATGTGGGCGATCGGCGAACCCAGCGGCCCCATCGAGAAGGGGACCACGTACATCGTCCGGCCCTTCATGCAGTCCCGGTAAAGGTCGGTCATCGTCGCACGCATCTCGTCGGGATCACGCCAGTTGTTGGTCGGACCGGCGTCGGCTTCGTCCTTGGCACAGATGAAGGTGCGGTCCTCCACCCGAGCGACGTCGGCGGGGTCGGATCTGGCCAGGTAGGAGTTGGGGCGCTTGGCGTCGGAGAGCCGCTCGAAGGTGCCGACCTCGACGAGCTCGCGGCAGAGGCGGTCGTACTCCTCCGCCGATCCGTCGCACCAGTGGATGTCATCGGGCTCGGTGAGGGCCGCGACGTCCTCGACCCAGGAGATCAGCTTCTCGTTGTCGGTCAGATCGGTC
>JAHWKV010000017.1 GCA_019347725.1 Actinomycetota bacterium | reverse complement strand
ACGTCATCGGCCACGCCGGTAAGCGTTAGGCCTGAAGTGATCTGCCTGGCCAGGCCTCGCAGTACCTTGCCCGGTCCCACCTCGACGAACGACTCTTCGCCGTCGGAGGACATGGCCCGGATGACGTCGGTGAACAAAACTGGCGCAGTGATCGCCTGGATCAGCAACTCTGCAATTTTGGACGGTTCTTGATGTTTTTTACCATCTGCACCGCAGTAAACGGGCACCTGCGGTGCCTGTAGATTGATTCGATCCAGCGCTTCGGAAAATTCATCGGCGGCCGGCTGCATCAATGGGCAATGTGCCGCCAGCGGGACCTGCAGCCTAACTACCTTGGCAGCGCCGGCCTTGCGGCACTCCTCGGCGGCCTTGGCCAGCGAACGGTCCTCACCGGAGATTACCGTTTGCTTGGGTGAGTTGAGGTTCGATAGCCAAACGCCGGTCGTCTCGTCGCATATCTGGGATATCTTTTCCGAGTCCAGCCCGATGACTGCCGCCATGCCGCCCGGGTTGCGGCGTCCGGCGGCGGCCATAGCCCTGCCCCGAATGGCCACTAGCTTCAGGCCATCGTCAGCGCTGAGCGCTCCTGCGGCCACCAGGGCCGGGAATTCGCCGAGGCTGTGACCGGCTACGGCCGAGGGCGCGGCGCCCTCGCGGGTGAGCTTGCTTACCAGCCCCACTTCTATGATGAACAAAGCGGGCTGCAGGGCGTCCGGCGTCCAGGTGGGGTCATTGTCGGTGGTGCAAAGCGGCTCGAGGTCGACGTCAAGGGTGCGGCGAGCGGTTTCGAACAGCTCTGGGCACGCCTCGATGGCCGCGGCCATACCGGCCTTCTGCGATCCCTGTCCTGGGAAGATCCAAGCGGTCACGATACGTTCCTCCTGAGAGTCTCGAGCGTTCGGTGTACCAGTACGCGCGCGGACCCTTCGGTGCGGCCCAGCGCATGAGCGATCTCAGCGTGAGGCAGGCCGTCCACGAATCGCATGATCATGGCTTGGCGCTGCTCGCCCGGTAGTTCGCTCACGGCGTCGATCAATCTGGACATCTCCTCCTCATCGAGCAGGGCCCGGCCGGGGTCGGTGTCCTGTTCGTCCTGTCTCGGTTCGCCCACCTCCTCGATGGAGACGTGCGCAACTAACTTGCGGGTACGCGCGTGGTTGGCACTGGCGTTGCGCGCAGAGGTGAACAACCAAGCCGCAATTTCCGGCTCGCCGGGCTCCCTGGGAGCCATGTGTTTGAGCGCCTGAGAAAATACTTGCGCAGTGAGATCCTCCGCATCGTGGTGATTTCGGACGCGCTTATGTATGTATGCATGGACCGGCTTTATGTACCTGGCGTAAACTTCCCGGAAGGCCGATTCTTTCCAGGCTATGACTTTCTGGACCTTGCCAGAGCTGTCACTCATACCAAGTAAGACACATGAGTAAGTGAAACGTTACTAGTTACGTGAGGTAACTTTGCCGGAGCCGCGCAGAAGGGTTCCTAGAGAAGAAAGGCGTCGCCGGCTACTTGCTGGGGCGCAAGAGTTGTTTGGTACTCAGGGTTACCGCAGCACCGAGGTGGATCAGATTGCAACCTGGGCCGGCGTTACCAAACCCATGCTCTACCGGCATTTTCCGGGCGGTAAGGCGGAGATCTTTCTGGCGGTACTCGAAGAGCACATAAGTACGTTGCTACGCTCGCTCTGGGAAGCCATGGCTTCCTCGAGCGAACCCCGTAAACGCTTGCGCAATGGTTTGAGCGCATACCTGGAGTTTGCCGAAGAGAACACTGCAGGGTTCAATTTGTTGATCGCCTCCAGCGGGGAGCTGGATCCGGCTGTGGGCCGGCGACTCCGTGAAGTGAGGGAGTCGATAGCCAGCGGGTTGGCCAACACTATTGCCGACGTTATGCGAGGAGCGGGCCTACAGGCGCAGGGCGCCCC
The DNA here is from genome assembly GCA_019347725.1 of Actinomycetota bacterium. Lineage (GTDB taxonomy): Bacteria > Actinomycetota > CADDZG01 > JAHWKV01 > JAHWKV01 > JAHWKV01. The sequence continues at coordinate 7,900 of JAHWKV010000017.1, read as the reverse complement.
CTTGTACGCCTACGCCATGTTGGGGGGAGTGGAATCGGTGACCTCCTGGTGGTTGACCTTGCCCGAGCGACCGGAACGAGACGAGGTTGTCGACTACCTGCTGGCCTTTCTATGGAGAGGGTTCGATGGGCTGCCGCGGATGCCCGGACGGCACCACACGCAAAGGCATCCCGGTTGACCGACCCCCGGACCGACCCAGTATTATGTCCTTTAGAAAAGGGCCGGAGGAGCCCCGTTTCCGCGCCCAAACAGTTTTGTTCAGATGACCTTTGAGGAGCCTAGGTAATGGATGAACTCACTAAGGAATTGAATGACATCGCCCGTGCCATGGTGGCACCTGGAAAGGGCATCCTGGCGGCCGATGAAAGCACGCCGACGATTGGTAAGCGGTTTGCGAAGCTCGGGATCGAGTCGACCGAAGAGAACCGTCGGTCCTACCGTGAGATGTTCTTCTCCGCAGACGGTATCGGGCAGTACGTTAGCGGCACCATCCTGTACGACGAGACCATCCGGCAGAAGGCCAGCGACGGAACCGCCATTCCCGAGTTCCTAAAGAAGGTCGGCATCATTCCCGGCATCAAGGTCGACACCGGTGCCAAGCCGCTTGCGGGCTCGCCGGAGGAGAAAGTGACCGAGGGCCTCGATGGTCTTCGGGACCGGCTGGAGGAGTACTACGAGCTTGGGGCCCGTTTCGCTAAATGGCGGGCGGTCATCACGCCCGGCGACGACCTTCCCACGGACTACTGCCTGTCCGTAAACGCCCACGCACTGGCTCGCTATGGGGCCCTATGCCAGGAGCGGGGCATCGTACCGATCATTGAGCCCGAGGTGCTGATGGACGGAGAAAACTCCATCGAGCAAACCTACGAGATTACGCAGCGCACGCTGCACAAAGTGTTCAACGAGCTGTTCGATCAGGGCGTGGCGTTCGAGGGCATGGTTCTCAAGCCAAACATGGTCGTACCCGGCGCTAAGGCGCCGCGCCAGGCCGGGGTACAGGAGGTCGCCGAGATGACCTTGACGTGCCTGAAGACAGTCGTGCCGGCCTCGGTCGCGGGGATTGCGTTCCTGTCCGGTGGGCAGGGCGATGAAGAGGCCTCCGCGCACCTAAACGCCATGAACCAGATCGGCGGAGTTCCGTGGCCGCTGACCTTCTCCTACGGCCGTGCCCTGCAGCAGGCTGCCATGAAGACCTGGGCAGGCAGTTCCGACAACATCCCCGCCGGCCAGGCGGTGGCGCTGTCACGAGCCAAGGCCAACTCGGCTGCCACCTACGGCAAGTACACGCCGGACATGGACAAGGTGGCCAGCTAAATCTGCCCGAGCAAGGGACCTGTTCGTTAAAGCTGTTGTTCGATAAAGGGTCGGGGCGGCAGTTGCCCCGGCCTTTTTAGTGCTGCGGCAAGTGCACGACGGCTGGCGCCCTGCCGTTGAGTCTGGATGCAGGTGGATAAGGTGAATATTGGTGTCCTTGCCTCGCATGGCGGCAGCAATCTACAGGCGATCATCGACGCGTGCGAGCAGGGTCAATTGGACGCCCGGGTGCGGGTGGTCATCTCCAATAACGCAGAGTCCACGGCTTTAAAGCGCGCAGGCGAGCACTTTATTCCCCACTTCTACCGCAGCGGAAAGACCCATCCCGACCCCGCCGACCTGGACGCCGGGATAGCACAGCTGCTGGAGGACCACGGTGTCGACGTGGTCGCGCTTGCCGGATATATGAAGAAGGTAGGTCCGATCACGCTCCGGCGGTTCGCCGGCCGAATTTTGAACATTCACCCGGCGTTGTTGCCCAAGCACGGGGGTGTAGGTATGTACGGCCGGCGCGTACACGAGGCTGTACTCGAGGCGGGCGAGGTCACAACCGGAATCACCATCCACTTGGTGGATGAAGAGTACGACCGGGGCCCGATCGTCGCTCAATGCGAGGTGGCCGTGCTGCCGGGGGACAGCCCGGAACGCCTTGCGCAGCGCGTGCTCGAGCAAGAGCACGTTTTGTATGTCGATACTCTCCGGCGGATTGCCTCGGGAGAAATCAACCTAAGTAAACTGTAGCGATGGATGCCTCCCAGCAGCAGTTGTTCGACCTTCTCAAGCTTCAGAAAATCGATTCGAGTGTGGATCAACTGCAAGCGCGCCTGGGCAGCTTGCCCGAGCAGAGGGAGCTGGAGGATCTGGAGCAACGCTATCGGGACCTGGAGCGAAAGACGGCCGAGCGCGAGGCCGAGCTGGACGAGGTCCTCGGCCGGCAGCGCAAGCTGGAGCACGAGATCGACGGCTGCACGCAAAAGATTGAGTACGAGCAAAAGCGGATGAACTCCGGAGATATCTCCAATGTTCGTGAGCTTTCCGGACTGGCCGCCGAGATTGAGTCACTCAAACGGCGCAAGGACCGCTTTGAGGACGACGACCTCGAGGTTATGCAGGAGAGGGAGACTCTCGAGGGCACGATCGATGCCATGCGCGTCGATCTGGACCAACTCCAGCAGCAGATCCAGTCCGTCACACAAAAACGGGATGAGGCCAGCGCGGAGGTGTCCAAGGAGCTCGATGCCCAGAAAGACTCCCGGGCGAGTTGGGCGCCGAGGCTTCCGGGGGACCTTGTTGGGTATTACGAAGGGCTGCGCTCGACTAAAAGCGGTGTCGGCGCCGCACCGCTGCAAGGCTCCACCTGTATGGGGTGCCACATGAAGCTTCCAGCTCAGGAGGTGGAGCGGGTCCGCAAGGCTAACGGACTGGTGCGTTGTGACGAGTGCGGCCGCATACTCGTAGTTGTCGACCGCAAGCAAGACTGAACGCGTTGGCTGTCCCTACCCACCACCTGTTCACCGACGGGGGAGCCCGCGGCAACCCGGGCCCGGCCGGCTTCGGCGTGGTTCTGCAGACCGCGGACGGCCGGCTGGTGGAGGAGGTTGCCAGGGCGATCGGCTGGGCGACCAACAACGTGGCCGAGTACGAGGGTTTGATAGAGGGTCTGAGGACTGCTCTTCGCAACGGCGTCGAAAGGCTCGCCGTGTTCATGGACTCCACGCTGGTAGTCCAGCAGATGCGCGGCGCTTTCAAGGTGAAGAACCCGGGGCTCAAGCCTTTGCACGCCACCGCCGAGCAGCTGGCTTCCCAGTTCCATTCCATCGAATTTCAGGCCATACCAAGAGAGCGCAACAAGCATGCCGACCGCTTGAGCAACGAAGGTATGGATGCATGTCGGGACGCCGAGCCCTCGTCCCCGCAGGCGGGGCAGCAAACCCTGCTGTAGCGGCGTGAGAGCCAACCGATGATCTTTTGGCACACGGGCGTCACCGCGGCCCTCATCTTGGTGACGCTTGGAGTCAGGCGCATCGACTACCGGGTAGTCCTGCTCGGCGCAATTCTGCCCGACTTGATAGATAAGCCTATCGGCCGGATCTTATTCGAAGCGCAGTTTCAAACCGGCCGGCTTTTCGGGCATACGCTGTTGTTCGTCATCGTGCTGCTGTTGGGAATTCAGCTAACTTTGCGCGGTGAGACGGCCCGCCGGTGGTTCATCCTGCCCATTGCAGCGCTCATTCACCTGGCCTTGGACGGCGTGTGGAGCGATCCGGTAACGCTGTTCTGGCCGCTGTTCTCAACCAGCTTCCCCACCGATCCCATCGGGACCTACTGGCTGGAGGCAGTGCTAAGAGCTCTTACCGACCTACGGGTAATGGGTATGGAGTTGGTGGGGCTGGCTTTGCTGGCTTTTATGTGGAAGGTCTTTGGTTTGCAGGATCGGTCTCTTCGACGGGACTTCATCCGCAAAGGCCGGCTGTCGCAGCGCAGACGCCCGGAGGCAACGAGCGTAAACTATAAGGGCAGTCGGCCGGGCGGCCGCGGCTTGCAGGACTCCAGCGGCGAGACTGGAGACACCTCGCAGGCTGAGGAAGGTCCGGGCTCCACAGGGCAGGACGCTGGGTAACTCCCAGGCCGGGCGACCGGCGGAAAGTGCAACAGAAAGCAAACCGCCTGTAAAGGTAAGGGTGAAACGGTGCGGTAAGAGCGCACCAGTGCCGGAGGCGACTCCGGCGGCTAGGCAAACCCCGTCCGGAGCAAGACCAACAGGGGCTATGGAGTGGCCCGCTCCCAAACCCCGGGTAGGTCGCATGAGGCCGGCAGTAATGTCGGTCCCAGATGGATGGCCGCCCCCCGTCGGGCGCCTAGATGCTCGACGGCGGACAGAACCCGGCCTACAGGCCGACTGCAATCATGGAGGGCCCCGGAGACGGGGCTCCTCCGCCTTTTGGGGTGACCGGAGATTACGGCAGCCCCGCTGGCCCACGACGCCAGGGCGGGGGGGTTAGCGGTTCCAGATAAAGGGCAACTCATCGGTGCAGGGTCTTACAATCTATGAGTCGCGCCCGACCCTGATCACCCTGTAGGGTCCGGCGATATACGGGAGGCAGGATTATGACTAAGACCGAACGGCAAGGGGGGCTGGGCAGCAAGGCCTTGGCCCTGGCGTTGGGCGTGGTTGCCGCTAAGCTCGCCCAGGTAGCTGCCGAGAAGCTGTGGACCAAGGGACTTCATCGTCCCCTGCCCGAAGCGGACGACGCCTCGATGGCTAATAAGATCGCCTGGATGGGCGTAACAGCCGCTGCGGTCGGAATGGCCCGCGAGCTGGCTAGGGAGCTGGCCTCCCCGTTGGTGAAGGATGAGGACTCGCAGACCGATTCCGGTTAGTTTGTTCGGGTTGTCGAACGGGTTCGGGGAAAGATAGGTTCTTCGCACTATGGCAGATGCGGTTGGTATTGGATTGCTCGGGTGCGGCATCGTCGGCGCAGAGGTGGCGCAGACTCTTGCAGCACACGAGAAAGAGATAACACAGCGGGTCGGCGCTCGCTTGGAGATCCGCAAGGTGGCGGTTCGCAATCTCGGCAAGGATCGGAACGTGGTCTTGCCGGACTCAGTTTTCACTGACAACGCTACCGACGTGGTCTCGGATCCTGACATCCAGGTGATCATCGAAGTCATGGGCGGGATAGAGCCTGCGCGAACGCTAATTCTGGAGGCATTTGCCGCGGGAAAGCATGTGATCAGCGCCAACAAGGAGCTGATCGGGACCCTTGGTAAGGAGCTGTTCGACGCAGCCGACCGGGCCGAGGTCGAGTTCAGCTTTGAGGCTGCGGTGGCCGGTGGTGTGCCCATCGTTCGACCCCTCAAGGAGTCGCTGGCCGGCGAGAGCGTGGAGCGTATCGTCGGGATCCTCAACGGCACGACCAATTACATCCTCACCAAGATGAGCGAGGAGGAGATGGAGTTCGGCGAGGCGCTGGCCGAAGCTCAGAATCTTGGCTACTCGGAGTTGGACCCGACCGCCGATATCGAGGGCTTCGACGCAGCCGCTAAATTGTCGATCTTGGCAAGCATCGCCTTCAACGCGAATGTGGTCGCGGGCGACGTCTACCGGGAAGGCATCACGAAAGTTACTCTGGCCGATATCGCTTTTGCCGAGAATCTCGGGTACGCGGTGAAGCTGCTGGCGATTGCCGAGAAAGTAGACGGCGAGATAGCCATGCGGGTGCACCCGGCCATGATCCCGGCAACGCACCCTCTGGCATCGGTCCGCGATAACCTCAACGCCATTTTTGTCGAGGGAGACAAGGTCGGCGAGGTGATGTTCTATGGGCGCGGAGCAGGTGGCGGACCCACGGCAATATCGGTGATCGGTGACGTTATCGATGTTGCTCGCCATATAGTGGGCGGCGGCACAGGAGTCCGTCACGCAAGCACCGGAACCGCCAAGGTACGGCCGATGAATAAGACTCGGAGCCAGTACTACGTGCTTCTGCGGATCGCCGACCGGCCGGGTGTGCTGGCGCAGGTGTCGCAGGCCTTTACCGATAACGACGTAAGCATCCGCAGCGTCCTGCAGGAAGGCTTCGGCGACGAGGCCAGCCTCATCATGGTCACCCACACCGCCCTGGAGCAGAACTTCCAAGCGCTGCTGACCGCACTTAGGCATCTGGATATCGTCGAGGACGTCGTGTCTTCGATGCGGGTCCAGTCGGCGGAAGATTAGTGACCTGGCGAGGGGTAATCGAGCAGTATCGGTCACGTTTGGATGTCGATGACGGTACCCACATCGTCACGCTGGGGGAGGGCAACACGCCCTTGCTCCACTCGCAGAGACTCTCGGAGAAAACCGGGTTGGAGGTTTACCTCAAGTACGAAGGGACCAACCCGACCGGTAGCTTCAAGGACCGCGGCATGACGATGGCCATCACCAAGGCAGCCGCCTCTGGGGCTGAGGCTGTAGTGTGCGCCTCAACCGGTAACACATCTGCCTCGGCAGCCGCATACGCGGCAAGGGCCGGAATGCTTTGTGTGGTTCTCATCCCGTCGGGCAACGTGGCGTCGGGAAAGCTGGCGCAGGCGCTGGTACACGGGGCCAAGGTGGTTGAGATTAAGGGAAACTTCGACCAGGCTTTCGAGATCACCCGCAAGCTGGAGGGGCCGTATCCGGTCGTGGTCGTCAACTCGACGAACCCCTACCGTCTGGAGGGGCAAAAGACCGGCGCCTTCGAGATCTGCGACCGCCTCGAGCGGGCGCCCGACTACCACCTGATACCGGTCGGAAACGCCGGGAACATCACCTCCTACTGGCGAGGCTATCGAGAGTACAAGGCGGACGGCCTCATCGGCTCACTGCCGCAGATGTTCGGGTTCCAAGCACAGGGGTCTGCCCCCATAGTGTTGGGTTACCCGGTCGAGTCCCCCAAGACCATTGCAACCGCCATCCGTATCGGACGCCCCGCCTCCTGGGAGGGCGCCAACAATGCTGCGTCCGAGTCGGGGGGACAGATCTGCTCGGTCAGCGACCGATCGATTCTCGAGGCTTACCGCTTGCTCGCCTTCGAAGGGGTGTTCGCAGAGCTGGCTTCGTCGGCCCCTGTTGCGGGATTGCTCCAGCTAAGCGCTGAGGGTCGCCTGGAGAAGGGTAAGACTGCTGTGTGCGTCCTGACCGGTCACGGCCTCAAGGACCCTAGCTGGGCGATTTCAGGAGCGCCACGGCCCGAGCTGGTCGAGGCGAACATAGATACGGTAGCCCGGGCCTTCGGCTTTTGAGTGAGGCGTCCGGTGGGATTACCGTGCGGGTGCCCGCCACCACCGCCAACTTGGGTCCCGGTTTCGACTGCCTGGGGGCTGCACTGGGTGCCCACCTCACCATTAAGCTCAGCCACTCCGCTGAGACGGAGGTCATTGGACGGGGCCGTCGACATCCTGTACCCAAAAACCTTACCCATCGGTCTATAGCCGCTGCTTACGAAGCTGCGGGTAAGCCGCTGCCTACAGTCAGGATTGAGACCGTGGGATCGTACCCCTCGGCCCGAGGCCTGGGAGCCAGTGCCTCTGCGATCGTGGCCGGCCTGGTAGGCGCCGACGCGCTGGGCGATCTCCGTTTGAGCGAGCAGATGCTCGCCGAGCTGGCCACGGGCATTGAGGGGCATCCGGACAATGTTCTGCCCGCTTTGCTGGGCGGCCTGGTGCTCAGCGTCGGATCCCAGTGGATGAGGATGACGCCGGTGGAAACGATCTCGCCGATGATCCTCGTTGCGGGTCAACGCTTTAAGACGGGAGCGGCCCGCAAGGCGGTGCCTTCAAATTTCTCCAGAGAGGATGCCGTCGCCAACGTCGCCGCCACCGCCGGACTGGTAGCGATTCTGGGGGGACTCGCCGGGCTGCAGGGCCTGATGGCTGTGACCGAGGATCGCCTGCACGAGCCCTACCGTTTGCCCCTGATGAAGCAAACCCAATCCCTGCGCGCCGAAATGAGGGCGGCTGGAGTTCCCACGGCCCTCTCGGGTGCGGGGCCTTCATTGGTTTGCCTGGTTGCCACCTCGGAACTGGAAACCTTAAGGAAAAGGATCGAGGAGCGCCTTCCTCA